>CAZHKI010000246.1:0-6287 GCA_964533365.1 uncultured Maribellus sp.
TGCAAAGCTCCAATATCGACATGACTGTTGTTTCCTTTTTTATCACCCGGCAACCGTTTTATTCCTTTAATCCCGATGTTCTTCAATCGAAAGCCCAGATTGAAGACGTCAGGCAGGTATGTGAGGAAATAAAGGAACAGGTTGGCAAACGTTTATATACCGAAATAACTTCCAGCGACGGGCCTTATCAGTTTCCTGATTTAAGCACCCTGGTTGATGATTATTTACGGCTAAAACTCAGAAGAAACATTCAGAGCTGGAAATCGCACCAGTTGCCTAAAATCGTTACCCATACGTTAAAAGATGACTCGAAAGATGAAATCCTTAATTTCCTGCGTACGGCCAACCTGGTCAATAACCGGCACGATAAGGTAAAAGTGGTTTATCATCCCGATTTTATTTCAACATCGAACCCGTTGTTTAAAATGGATTACAACCAGTTTGTCCGTGGGTGTCACCTGGGGATTTTCCCCAGTATGTACGAACCCTGGGGCTACACCCCACTGGAATGCCTCGCCAGTGGTATTCCTTCGGTAACCAGCGATATGGCAGGTTTTGGCGATTATGTGCTGAACAACGTTTCAAACCATAACGACAAAGGCCTTTATATTATTAAAAGAAGAGGAAGGGATTTTTATGAAACAGCTGAGAATTTGGCTAATATGATGTTTGAATTTGTGAAAATGTCGAGAAGAGAGAGGATTGCACTTCGTTATAAATGCGAGGAAGCTTCGCTGGATTTCGACTGGTCGAATCTTGGGAAATATTACGACGAAGCTTATCGTTCGGTTGTTACCCGTTAATTGCTAAACATTATTTTATGGAAAGAGCACCCATTGGCGTATTTGATTCAGGTTATGGCGGACTGACCGTTTTAAAGGAACTGGTGAGGTTTCTGCCCGGATACGATTTTCTTTATCTTGGCGATAACGCACGAAACCCATACGGGACGCGTTCGTTTAAAGTGGTTTACGAATACACGTTACAGGCTGTGAAATATTTGTTCAGCCAGGACTGTCCGCTGGTAATTATTGCCTGCAATACAGCTTCGGCCAAAGCACTGCGCAGCATTCAGCAAATCGATCTGCCCAAAATTGCTCCCGAAAACCGGGTGCTCGGTGTCATCAGGCCCAGTGTCGAAAAAGTGGCCGAAATCTCACAGAACGGGCATGTGGGCGTATTGGGGACGACCGGTACGGTTGTTTCCGAATCGTATCCCATTGAACTGAAAAAATGGTCGGAAGGAAAAGTGAAA
Source organism: uncultured Maribellus sp. (assembly GCA_964533365.1). Lineage (GTDB taxonomy): Bacteria > Bacteroidota > Bacteroidia > Bacteroidales > Prolixibacteraceae > Draconibacterium. Next base: position 1,256 of record CAZHKI010000246.1, read on the forward strand.
TCAGTCGTTCAGGAAGCCTGTCCCATGTGGGTGCCCATTGTCGAAAACAACGAAATCGGGTCGGATGGCGCTGAATATTTTATTCAAAAAAACATACAGAATATCCTTCAAAAAGATAAAAATCTCGATACCCTGATTTTAGGTTGTACCCATTATCCACTGCTTATGGATTCAATTGCCCGGTATGTTCCTGAAAATATCCGGATTCTCGAACAGGGCGAAATTGTTGCAACCAAGTTGCTCGATTATCTTGAAAGACATCCGGAAATGGATCAGCGCTTGTCGAAAGATTCGGTGGTTGAGTTTTTAACCACCGAGCAGGCTGAAAATTTCGACAATATGGCCGAGCTTTTTTTAGGACAAAAAGTGAATGCCACGACCATTCATCTTTAGCAATCCACAGAATAAAATTTCAAAAAAGACAAATGGTTAATTTACCAGTTCTTTGACGATGGCATTCATGGTTCCCATTTGTTCTTCGATGCTGGTCAGCAGTTTGTACTGCGCACGGGTTCGGATGAGGTTATGGTCGTTCGATTTAATTTTATAATAATTGTCGCCGTCAATATAATCCATAAGAAAGCGCAAAACTTGTTCGTAGGTGATGTACCGGGCCGAAAATGCCAGATATTCAATTTCGGTTGGTGTTAAAAACGACGCAGCTTCTTCGAGGTAACCTTTGGCAAACGCCCTGAAAATTTCGAGGTTCATTGATACATTGCCGAGGTTGGTGTCGTCTTCTTTTCCGGTGTTGGTGTAGTAGCGGATGGCATCGCCAAAGTCATTTAAAACGGTGCTGTTCAAAACGGTGTCGAGGTCGATTACGCACAGCACTTCCCCGTTTTTATCGAACAGGATGTTGTTGATTTTTGTGTCGTTGTGGCTTACCCGTGTGGGAATGGCGCCGGTTTCGATCAGTTTCCAGAAAGCCATCATCTCGTCGCGGCGGCTTTCAATCCAGCCAATTTCTTCGGCCACTTGTGCCTTGCGCCCCACTGGATCTTTCCTCAAAACGTTGTCCCACTGCTCGTAACGGATGCGGATATTGTGAAATCCGGGCAGTATATCGGTCAGCGGTTCTTTTAAGTCGGAAACCAGCGACTGGAATTTCCCGATTCCTTTTCCGCCTGCATAGGAAAGCTCAGGTGTTTCAGCAGCTTCGTAGGCAATGGTGTCGTCAATGAAAAGACTGACTGCCCAGTATTCTTCCTCTTCATCGAGAAAATATAACTTCCCGTCATTGGTTTTGATAATGGTCATGGCTTCGCGCTGGGGATCGCCGCCGGCTTTTTCAACTTTTGCCTTGATGTGGTCGCATACTTTCCGGATGTTTTCCATCATGGCCGGGATGGGCGAAAAAACTCTCTTGTTTTTCCGCTGAAGGATATAGTTGGGAGAACCTTCCGGAGTGACGATGATGAATGTATCGTTAATAAATCCTTCGCCCAGCGGCGTTACTTCTTTTACAGTCCCTTTCAGCTGGAATTGCCGGGCTATGTTAGTCAAGTTTAAAGTGGTCATAAGTTTATTTTTAAAATAGTTTTTGTGGATATACTCCCTCGCTGATGAGTTGATTTAGTTTGGCTACGACAAAAGGAGTGTCTTCCTTGTAGGTTACGCCAAACCAGGGTGAATTGGCTTTTAATATTTTTACTGTAGCTCTTTTTTCCTGGATCATTTCGTAAACTACCGAAGGAATATAGATTTCCGACTTGGGGTTGTTGATGTTTTCTTTCAGGAAAAGTGAGAATTTTTCTTCCAAAACTTCGAAAATTGATGGTTTGAAACCCCAGGTGTTCATCGAAACAATTTCGTTGCCGGTGAGCTGTTTTTCGCTGCCATCGGGTTCAACCGAAATAATTTGTGTTCCTTTTTTGTGGATTTTGGTTGTTTCCACAATTTTTTTCAACAGGTTGTCCGGGTCGGCCTGGCAAATACCCCGCGACACCGATCCAAAATCAGATAATGTATTTTGAAGTTGATAACCGACCATCGAGAATTCTGATGAATTTTCCGACTGGCCCAGAAATTCAGCCATGACTTTGTAGGCTTCATATCCGTAAAAGTCGTCGGCATTCAGGGCGCAAAACGGTTCTTTGATGACGTCTTTGGTAACCAGGATGGCATGAGCGGTACCCCATGGTTTTTCCCGGTTTTCGGGCAGCGTAAATCCCTGCGGCAGGTTTCCCAGTTCCTGAAAAACATATTCAACTTCGATTTTTCCTATCAGTTTCGGGTCGAACCGTTCTTTGAAAGCCTCGGCAAAACTTTCGCGGATAACAAACACCACTTTTCCAAAACCGGCCCGGATGGCATCGTATATCGAGTAATCAATAATGGTCTCTCCGTTTGGGCCAACGGGTTCCACCTGTTTAAGTCCACCAAAGCGGCTGCCCATTCCTGCCGCAAGTATAAGTAATGTTGGTTTCATTATTGTCGAATTTAACTGATTGAACTTTCAACTTACTGAAATTGCTTTTACGAAAGAAGGAAATCTTTTTGATAAACGGAAATTCTGAATCATTTTGTTTTTAATTTTTTTATAAAGATTAAAAACAATTCAGTTTTTATTTTAAAAGAAAAAAACGGCCTGGTTGAGTAATTTCTGGATTATTCCTTGTACCAACTGGCATACTTCCCGTAAGATTGGGCAATCCGGTTAATTTCGCCATCGAGCAGTTCCGGGCTTATTTCCTTGATTTTTTTGGCAGGAATTCCGGCATAAACGCAACCTGATTGTACAACTGTTCCTTTGGTGACCACCGAACCGGCAGCAACGATGGAGAAACTTTCCACAACGGCATCGTCGAGCACCACGGCGTTCATTCCAATCATCACATTGTCTTTTAACGTACACCCATGAACGATGGCGCCGTGGGCAATGGTAACATTATTGCCAATGTTGGTGGGCGATTTTTGGTAAGTGGCATGAATGACAGCATTGTCCTGAACGTTGGTATTGTTCCCGATTTTAATGGAATGGACATCGCCGCGCAATACCGCATTATACCAGATACTGCAATTGTCGCCAATTTCCACATCCCCTATAATTACAGCGGTTTCAGCCAGAAAACAGTTTTCTCCGATGCGCGGGGTGATATTATTTAATGTTTTAATCAGTGCCACAATTTAAATATTTAATCCAGTGCCAAAGATATGAAAACCGACAAATAAAAACATTGGTCATTCCCGACTTGTTAAATAATGGTTATTTTTGTTGCAGATATATTTGATGCCAACGATGGGATCGATTCTGAAATTAAGAAAATATAATTTTAGGGTCGGTTTTCTTTTGAGAAACGATGATTAACTGAAAAAAAGAGATAAATGAAGGATGCTAAAGTAATCGAACTGGAAGAAGTTGCCATCCGGTTTTCAGGAGACTCAGGCGATGGGATGCAGCTCACCGGGACATTGTTCTCGGATGCAACGGCGCTGTTGGGAAATGATTTTTCAACTTTCCCCGATTATCCATCCGAAATCAGGGCGCCACAGGGAACAGTAGGAGGAGTTTCCGGGTTTCAGGTACAATTTGGGCGGCACAGTATTAATACGCCGGGCGATTATGCTCACGTACTGGTTGCTATGAACCCGGCTGCAGTAAAAGCCAATGCCCGCTTTATGAATCCGGGGGGAACCATAATTTACGACTTGGATTCATTCAATGAAAAAAACCTGCAGAAAGCAAATTTTACAACCAACGATCCATTTACTGAGTGCAATCTGTTAGATTACAATCTGATTCCGGTGCCCATTACTTCACTTACCAGGGAAAGCCTGAAAGATTTTGGATTGGACAACAAAAGCGTGATCCGGAGCAAAAATATGTTTGCCCTTGGTTTGGTGTGCTGGATGTTTAACCGCCCGCTTAATTACATCGAAGAGTATCTGACCACCAAGTTTGCAAAAAAACCGGTTGTTGCTGAATCGAACATCAAAGTGCTGCACGATGGTTACAATTATGGCATGAACATGCAGCACATGACCCCGACTTATTTGGTTCATCCGGCTGATATTGAAAAAGGAACTTATCGTAATATCAACGGGAACCTTGCAACAGCCTGGGGGTTGCTGGCCGCAGCCGAAAAATCAGGATTGGAACTTTTTCTCGGTTCATACCCCATAACTCCGGCTACTGATATTCTTTCCGCTCTTTCGGAACGAAAAGATTTGGGCGTGAAAACTTTCCAGGCCGAAGATGAAATTGCCGGGATTACTTCGGCCATTGGAGCTGCATTTGCCGGAAAACTGGCAGTTACCAGTACTTCGGGGCCAGGGCTGGCGTTAAAATCGGAAGCCATCGGTTTGGCGGTGATGGCCGAATTACCGCTGGTGGTAGTCAATGTTCAGCGCGGAGGCCCATCAACCGGATTGCCTACCAAAACCGAGCAATCGGATTTGTTCCAGGCTTTATATGGACGAAATGGTGAAAGCCCGGTAGTTGTTTTGGCTGCAAGCACTCCGTCCGATTGTTTCTGGTATGCTTTTATGGCTGCCAAAATTGCGCTCGAGCGAATGGTGCCGGTAATTCTTTTAACCGATGGTTTTCTCGGAAACGGAAGCGAACCCTGGAAAATTCCGTCCATGGCCGAAATGCCTTCCATAACACCAAAAATTGCAACCGATGCAGCTTCTTTTAAAGCGTATAAAAGAGACAGTGAAACTTTATCGCGTTACTGGGCATTTCCCGGAATGAAAGGATTTGAACATATTATTGGCGGACTCGAAAAAAATATTACCGGCTCGGTGAGCCACGACCCCGATAACCATCAGAAGAACACCGAAATCCGTGAAGGAAAAGTTCAGCGGGTGGCTCAGATGGTACCTGATCTGGAAGTTTTCGGAGATGATGAAGGCGATGTCCTGGTCGTTGGATGGGGAGGAACTTACGGCCACCTCATCAGTTCAGTCAGACGGCTTCGCAGGGAAGGAAAAAATGTGAGCCTGGCTCATTTTAATTACATCAAACCACTGCCCAAAAACACAGCAGATGTTTTTAAAAATTTCAAAAAAATATTGGTTTGCGAACTCA
>CAZHKI010000247.1:0-6200 GCA_964533365.1 uncultured Maribellus sp.
ACCACCCGTTTTACTGGTACAGTTCGCCGGCAATTCTGAAAGAGTGGTTTGACCTGGTTTTGCAGCATGGTTTTGCTTATGGTGAAAACGGCCGGGCACTGGAAGGCAAAACCGCCTTTTCGGTCATTTCTACCGGAGGGAAGCAGGAAGTTTATTCGGAAACAGATCGCAATCAGTTTAACATTAGCCAATTCCTGGCGCCGTTTAAACAATCGGCCAACCTGTGCAGAATGGCTTATTTACCCCCGTTTGTGGTTCATGGCTCGCATACCATCTCTGATGAGGAAATTGACAGCTATGCCACTCAATACAAACAGTTACTGATTAACCTGAGGGATGAAAAATATGCAGAATCCGATTTCCGGGGAATAGAATATATGAATGAATTAACAAAATGGTATGTATAACGAGGAATTCTTTTTTCAGGCTTTGATATACCTGGCCGCGGCAGTGATATCAGTCCCCCTGGCAAAAAAGCTGGGAATGGGTTCCATTCTGGGATACCTGTTTGCCGGGGTTATTATCGGGCCGTTTGTACTGGGCCTTGTTGGTAAAAACTCAGGCGAAGTGATGCACTTTGCCGAATTTGGAGTGGTGCTGATGTTGTTTCTCATCGGGCTGGAATTACAACCTTCGCTGCTGTGGAAAATGAGGAAAACCATATTCGGGCTGGGTGGTTTGCAGGTGATTATCACCGCGGCGGTGATTGCAGTAGCCGTTATCCTGTTTCAGATTCAAATGAACAAAGCCGTGGCCATTGGGCTAATTCTGGCGCTTTCATCAACGGCCATCGTGTTACAAATCCTTACTGAAAAAGGGTTACTGAAAAATGTAGCTGGCCGTTCGGCTTTTTCTGTTCTTCTTTTCCAGGATATTGCCGTGATTCCCATTCTAGCCATCCTGCCATTGCTGGCCGCCCTGGGATCGCCGGGAAATACGGCAATTCTTGCCGACTCCGACCACATTTCCCTTATCTCCTCTTATCCCGGCTGGTTGCAGTTGCTCATTATCACCGGCGTTATGGGAACCATTATTTTTTCAGGCCGTTTCATTGCCCGTCATGTTTTCAGGCTGATTGCTGAAACCGGACTGAATGAGTTATTTACCGCTCTGGCGCTTTTACTGGTTGTGGGCATTGCCCTGGCCATGAGTGCAATCGGTCTTTCGCCGGCACTGGGAACATTTATCGCCGGCGTGGTTTTAGCTGAAAACGAATACCGGCACGAACTGGAAACCACCATCGATCCGTTTAAAGGACTGCTGCTCGGGCTGTTTTTTATCTCGGTGGGCGCCAGCATCAATTTCCGGCTGCTGACCGAACAACCCTTGCTCATCATTGGGTTGCTGGCCCTGCTGATTTTCATCAAATTCATCGTTCTGTTTTTCCTGGGCCGCATTTTCAAACTGAAAAAAGGCGCCGACTTTTTATTTGCCTTTTTATTGGCGCAATCCAGCGAATTCAGTTTTGTTTTAATCTCCTTTTCGAAACAAAACCAACTTTTCGACGAACGGATGGCCGGGATAATGCTGCTGATGGTTACCTTATCGATGACCGTATCACCGTTGCTGCTGATTTTTCACGACAGGGCCATCCAGCCCATTCTGGCAAAAAAGCAAAATAAAATGGAATACGACGAGGTGGACGAATACGGCAATCAGGTTATTGTGGCGGGATTCGGAAGGTTTGGCCTTGCACTCGGCCGGTTCCTGCTGGCCAACAACATTAATATCACCATCATCGACAGCAACCCGTCGAACGTGGAAATCCTTCGGAAATACGGGTTCAAACTCTTTTACGGCGATGTTACCCGGCCTCAGGTGTTGGAACAGGCCGGCATTAAAAATACCAAAATGCTCATCCTAAGCATGGCCGAGTACGACGAAGCACTAAAAGTTGCCGCTTACGTGAGAAAAAATTACCCGGAGGTAAAAATCCTGGCCCGTGCCAAAGATATTTTCCACGCCTTCGAATTTTTCAAACTTCATGTAAAAACCGTTCAGCGTGAAATGTTTAACTCGGCAACCGAATTAGGTACAAAAGCATTGGTACAGTTAGGATTCACTCATTACGATGCGTTCCGTGCCGCCCGGACCTTTAAACATCACGAAGATCAGGTGATGAAAGACCTTTACCAGCATTGGATAGACGACCAGGGCAGTTTTATCCGCGAGTCACGCCGGTTTTCACAACAGTTGGCCGACACACTGCTGACCGAAAGAAATTATTCCATTCACGAAACCGATTGCTCGTGGGATACCGATACGCTAAGGGACGAAGCCATTTCCCATCCTGAAAATGAATATCCTTCCTCATCATAACCTCCGAAAAAAAATGTAACTCCCTGTACGAATGAACAGTAAATCACCGGTTTAAATTAGACTGGATATAAATTGGTTTTTCATCTGTTTTTGTGATTTTTGACATTTTAAGATTCAAACTATTATATACTTTTGCAAACCAGAAATAGCAAAATCCTGAGAAAAACGGAAACAAATATCAGACATAAAGGTTTTGTGAAGAAAGTGAATGAAAATTCGCTGATTGTAAGTATTGTAAACCAGTCGGCCTGCTCGTCGTGTCATGCCAGGGGAGCCTGTTCGGCAGCCGACTTTCAGGAAAAGGAAATTGAAATCACCCATTTTAGCCAAAACTATCACCCCGGACAGGAGGTTATCATTTTATTCCGGGAAGAACAAGGATTTACCGCATTGTGGTTTGGCTACCTGATGCCGTTTCTGCTGGTTCTAATCACACTCATCATTGCCGTTTCGCTGATCAAAAACGAACTAATCAGCGGTTTGCTTTCGCTCGCAATATTAATTCCATACTATATAACATTATATTTTTTTCGTCCTTATTTAAAAAAAGTTTTCAAATTCGAAGTGGAAGAAATGAATTGACCTTATGAGTATCACCATTTTATATACCATTGCCACGCTGGTTGTTATAGGAACATCAGCAGCAGTTATTCTTTATCTGGTTGCGCAAAAGTTTAAAGTTTATGAAGATCCGCGGATTGACGATGTGGAAAAAGCGTTGCCGGGGGCGAATTGCGGGGGATGTGGATTTGCCGGCTGCCGTGCTTTTGCCGAAGCTTGTGTGAAAGCCGACAGCCTCTCGGATTTGAACTGCCCGGTGGGAGGAAATGTCACCATGGGAAGCGTGGCTTCGCTGCTGGGCCTCGAAGCCGTAAAAAAAGATCCCCGTGTGGCTTTCATCCGCTGCAACGGAACCTGCGATCACCGGCCAAAAACCAGCCATTTCGACGGCGCAACAACTTGTGCCATTGCCGCTTCGGTTTACAGTGGCGAAACAGATTGCCAGTTTGGCTGTCTGGGATATGGCGACTGTTACGACGCCTGCGAATTCGATGCCATCGATTTGCGCGCCAATCTGGGCGTACCGCTGATTCTGGATGACAAATGCGTGGCTTGCGGCGCCTGTGTGGAAGCCTGTCCCAAAAATCTAATCGAACTCAGAAAAAGATTTCCAAAAGACCGGAAAGTGGTTGTTGCCTGCCGGAACGAAGAGAAAGGCGGCATAGCCCGCAAAGCTTGCGATGTGGCCTGTATCGGGTGCGGCAAATGCGAAAAGGAATGTAATTACGACGCCATCACCATCAAAAACAACCTCGCATTCATCGATTCCGACAAATGCAAATTGTGCCGGAAATGTGTGCCGGTTTGCCCCACCAACGCTATCATCGAAGTGAATTTCCCTCCCCGGAAAGTGGCCGCCGAAGAGAAAAATGAATGTAGTACCGCAAATTAAAACAGGATGCTAAAAACGTTCAAAAAAGGCGGCGTACATCCGCCGGAAAATAAACTGACAGCAGCTAAAAAAATTGAATTTCTGACTTTACCAAAATCGGTATTTGTTCCTATTGCCCAGCATATTGGAGCGCCGGCCACCCCGGTGGTCAATAAAGGCGACGTGGTGAAAACCGGGCAGGTTATCGCCCAAAGCAGCAGTTTCGTTTCCACCAATATCCATTCACCGGTTTCAGGGAAAGTTAAAAAAGTTGATTTTTCGGCCGACAGTTCGGGTTATCCCAAGCAGGGAATTTTCATTGATGTGGAAGGCGACGAATGGCTGGAAACCATCGACCGTTCGGAAATCTTACAGAAAGAATGCTCCCTTGACGGCCCCGGGATCATCAATAAAATTCAGGACGCCGGAATTGTCGGGCTCGGTGGGGCAACATTTCCCACCCATGTAAAACTGGTCCCGCCAAAAGGGATGAAAGCCGATATCCTCATCATCAATGGCGTGGAGTGCGAACCGTATCTCACATCCGACCACCGGCTGATGCTTGAAAAACCCGATGAAATTCTGGTAGGCACACAATTGCTGATGAAGACGCTGAATGTGGAGAAAGCGGCCATCGGGATTGAAAATAACAAACCCGACGCCATTCAGCTTCTCACCGAAAAAGCAAAAAAATACAACGGAATCCGGATTGTTGCCCTGAAAGTAAAATACCCGCAGGGGGGCGAAAAACAACTGATTAAAGCCGTTACCGGCCGCGAAGTCCCATCAGGAGGTTTGCCCATTGCCGTTGGCGCCGTGGTCAGCAACGTGGGGACTGCATTTGCCGTTTACGAAGCTGTTCAGAAAAACAAACCGCTGTTTGAACGGGTAGTAACCGTTACTGGAAAAGATATTTCGAACCCGGGCAACTATAAAGTCAGGATTGGAACCGCAACCTCTGAACTGATTGAAGCGGCCGGTGGTATGCCCGAAGATACCGGGAAAATCATCAGCGGCGGACCGATGATGGGTCGCGCCATCGCTTCGCCCAACGTGCCGGTTACCAAAGGTACTTCAGGTATTTTGCTGATGAAAAACGAGGATGCGCAACGCAACGAGGTAATGAACTGTATCCGCTGTTCGCGCTGTGTCTCGGTTTGCCCGATGGGGCTTGAACCTTACCTGCTGATGACTTTGGGACAAAAACAGATTTTCGACCGCGCGGAAACAGAACGGGTTATGGATTGCATTGAATGTGGTTCGTGCAGTTACACCTGCCCCTCGAACCGGCCGCTGCTCGACTACATACGATTTGGGAAAGCAAAGGTTGGGGCCATCATCCGGACAAGAAAAAAATAGATGTAATGATATTGTTTCTCACCCGGAATGACAGTTTTTTGAACATTGAATTTTAAACGTTTAACGATTATATGAGTAATTTACTAACCATTTCGCCATCGCCGCACATCCATTCCGGCGACTCGACCCCTAAAATCATGTTCCGGGTCGTTTACGCCCTGGTTCCGGCGCTCATCTGGTCGGTTTTTGTATTCGGGCCGGATGCCTTGCGGGTGACCCTGATTGCCATCGTTGCCTGCCTGGCCTTCGAGTTCCTGATTCAAAAATACCTGATGAAGATCAAACCCACAGTAACCGACGGCTCGGCGCTGGTAACGGGAATCCTGATGGCTTTTAACGTTCCGTCGAACCTGCCCTGGTGGATCATCATCATCGGTTCGCTGGCCGCCATCGGAATCGGGAAACTGTCGTTTGGCGGGTTGGGAAGCAACATTTTTAATCCGGCGCTGGTTGGCAGGGTTTTCCTGCTGATTTCATTCCCGGTGCAGATGACTTCGTGGCCGGTTAACCACCGCAGCGGCATCGACGCTGTAACTTCGGCCACCCCGCTGGGCATCATCAAGGAAGGAATTTCGGGAGGAATGCCGGTTTCAGAAATTTCGAAAAACCTGCCCTCCACGGTTGAAATGCTTTTTGGCGAAATTGGAGGTTCGCTGGGCGAAATCTCGGCGCTCCTGCTCATTCTGGGTGGGTTGTACCTGCTGATTAAAAAAGTAATTACCTGGCACATCCCGGTTTCTGTGATTGGGACGGTTGCACTGATTGCTGCCATTTTCTGGCTGGTAAACCCTGAAATGTACATCCATCCGGTGTATCATATTTTAACCGGCGGATTGATGCTGGGCGCTATTTTTATGGCCACCGACATGGTTTCGTCGCCCATGAACCCCAAAGGACAAATCATTTACGGCATTGGGATTGGGCTGATCACCATCAGCATCCGCATGTTTGGCGCCTACCCCGAAGGAATTTCCTTCGCCATCCTGATTATGAACGCGTTTACACCGCTCATTAACACGTATGTCAAACCCAAACGATTTGGAGGAAACTAACCATGGCAAAACGTGAATCGACATTTATTAACATGGTA
>CAZHKI010000248.1:0-6170 GCA_964533365.1 uncultured Maribellus sp.
GTTATGGTAATTTTGCCTTTTTCAGATGATACAGTGTATTCACATTTCGGTACAGGAGTTTTGGTGATGACTGAACCGAAAAAGGCGCTCAGGGTTCCCAGTGCCGTTTTTTTGTCGCCCAGACCATGTCCGGCATTTGGGGTGTAGCAGATATGGTTTTCGCCCGGAATACTGTCGATGTAGTTTTTGACAGCGTCAACCGGCCAGTATTCGTCGTTTGTTCCCATGAAAATCATTTTGGGCATGGTCAGGTTTTTCCGGTAAGAATAGGGATCAATCATGCTGACAACATTGTTGCCTTCGGGGGTGGCAACCTGTTGGGCAATTCCGAGTTTCACGTAATCTTCGATCTGAATGCTGTAGTCGCCCCAGGTCACTTTGTGATATTCAATATTGACAGGCATGTTCTGCATATCAATAACCATCGGGCCGATGGCTGCCACACGTTGGTCGCTTGCACCGGTGAGCCAGGTTGTCCATCCGCGTTTCGATGCGCCTGAAATGACAAATTTGTCAATGTCGGTACCTTTCTCTTTTTTTACAAATTCCTGAATGGCATCCATGGCACGCACGGCGCTTTTGGTCATGGGAAACAACAGGGGCCAGTTGAAATCGTTGTCGTTCTGGTAATTGTGAAGCGTTAATGAAATTAAAGCATCTTCGGTGAGGTTGTCGAATAAAGGCTGGTTTGGCACTTGCCACAAGATGGCAGTAACCGCTTTGTTGATTTTGGCTATCTGGCTGAATGAAATAATTTCTTCCTTATCCCATTTGTGAATATTGGGTTCGCCGTTTTTTACGCTACCTCCGGTTATAAACAGAAGAGCATCGTGGTATAGCAGTTCGTTCGGGACAATAACTGTCAGCTCGTGTTTCCAGATGATGTTTTGCCAGGTTTGAGAGGTGAATTTCAATCGGTAGAGTGTAACATCATTGGTTTCATATTTTTCGTTGATTTCCCATTGAAACGACTGGTCGCCGTTGTTGAGGTATGCCTGTAATGCTGTTTCCGGAGTAATGGGTTGATTGTTCCCGGCAAAAACGGTTGTTGCTGAAAAAAGAATAAAAAAGAAAAAGACAAATAACTTGTTCATTTTGAATATGATTTAACTGTTTTCATAAAATTAAGCAGGCGGTTTGTTATTCCGCCTGCTATTAATATTTCAATTCATTTCGAAATTAATAAGGTTTTCCTGTTCCCTGGAGTACCCACATTCTCGACCAGGCGCTGTTGTTGGTTTGGTCGGTTCCTTTGTATGGCGTTGGTTCCAGTTTTGAAACAGCAGCTTCGGCATTTTCTCTGTTCGTGGAAAGGTCTTCGTTGATGTTATAGTAAAAACGAAGGGGTAATTTTTCTCTTCGTGCCGATACTCCTGTTTGCAGATCGGGCAATCCAGTCCTTCGATAGTCAAACCAGGCTTCGGTAGCAGCGGTCCAGCTTGCTATCCATTTTTGTTGCATAATGCTTTCAAGCCCGTTGTAAGGAGCGTTTCCTTTATAGTTTTCGAACTGGGTTCCCAGTCCCCATGCATTGAACGATTCTTTAATGCCATCGGAATAATACGTTCCGGGATTTCCCGGTACCCAGCCATAAAGGGCCGCTTCGGCTAAAATGAAATTTACTTCGGCAGCCGACAAAAGCCTCATTTTTAAAAGCGACCCGCTGGTTTCCTTGTACATTTTATTTAATTGCGACACATGTGGGTTGTATGCAGCCTGTTGGGTATAATAGGGCGTTAAATTGTATGCCTGTGCCGAGAATGTTTGAACCGGGATACCAACATATTCCTGGTCGTAATCCACGTAAAGGTTATCTTCCCCTTCCCATTTGGCCAAGAAAGCTTCTTCCACATCTTTTGATATTTCCCGTTTCCCGTTCACGATTCGATCTACGCTGGTACCGGTTACCAACACGAGCGGAATTTCAACTTTATCGGCCCAAACGCCCAGACGGGGATCTTGCAGTGTCTGAAGTGTTTCGACTAAAGTGGCACAAGGTTTTCTGCGCATATATTCACCTTGCGGGTCGACGTTGTATGTCATGTTAATGGGCCATGAAGTGCCAGGTGAGGTACCGGCATACGCAACTTTGGCTTCTTCGTCGGCAACGGTAATAATTGGATATTTTGCCGGATCGCCGGTAATTTTACTGATCCCTGCCTGTGCAACTGTCGGTTCTTTGGCTTGCAGCCTCATGTAGTAACGTAGTGCCAGTGAGTTGGCAAATTTTCTCCACCGGGTAACATCACCTCCGTACAGTACATCCTGCGTGGGATTAATGTTTGTGTATTCGCCACTGCTTTTTGACAAAAGTGTGTTGGCTTCTTCAAGGTATTCAAGAATTCCGTGATAGATATCCTGCTGCGGATCAAAAACAGGTTTATAAAATTCCGATCCTTCTTCTGCTTTCAGGGCCTGTGAAAACGGGGCATCTCCCCAAAGATCGGTTATTAAACCAAAAGTGTAGGCTTTTAAAATCAGTCCAACGCCCTGGTGAAATTCCAACTTTTCCTTTACCGCTTTTCGGTAAAATTCGTCCGCATTCCGTAAAATTTCGTAATAACTTCCCCAAGACTGTCCGGGATTATTCCAGTCGTAATCGTTGTGGCCGCTCGACCAGCCTGTTTTTTGGGTGTGTTGCATAACGCCGGCAATATCTCCGATGCCGAGGCTGATAACGTTTTGTCCTAATCCGATGATTACGGTTGGCATCAGCAGGTTGAGATCGGTTATTCCTGGATCCGGATTATTGGGGTTGATGTTCAGGTCGTCTAATTCGTGGCAGGCGCTAAACACCAGCAACATACTTAGTGATACCGCTATAAATTTTATATTCAACTTTTTCATTTGTATCAGTTTTTAATTCTTTGATAATAACGGTGTTTAAATTAAAATGTAAAACCGATTTTAAAACCGATTGGAATTACCCACGGATTAACGTTGTAACGTTCGAGCCCTTGCAGTAATCTGCCGCTGTCGGGCTGGTAAGCCCTTTCCGGGTCAATCCCGAAACCGGAATCTTTTGTCCAGAGAATAATGTTACGGCTATATACCGATACATTGATTTCTTCCATATCCATTTTATCCACAATGCTTTTTGGAATTCTGTAGCTGAATGAAATTTCCCGGAGTTTGATATAATCGGCGTCGAATACGTTGGCCAGACCAATATCCCAGGGGTAACTAACCGAATAAGGCAGGAAAACCGTTCCTGGATTACCGAGGTTTTCACGTTCCAAAATGAAATTTCCGTTTTTATCGTAAGTACCTATAACTCCCGGAGCAAATGTACCATCGTAAACTTTCGTGCCGCTCCATTGTTCGGGGAACCCGCCATATTCAGGTGTTGGGCCACCCACGGGGTATAACCGGTCGGGATATATCAATTGATCGGCATTGGCCACTACCCAGTCGCGGAGTTGCTGGCTTGGCCCGGGATTGTTTGGGTCATATACTCCGGGATAAACCAGGTTCTCAAACCAGTGATTGGTAGCCATATCTTCTGTCAGGTAACGATAAGTTTGCGACACATACTGGCCTCCACAACGCCAGTCGAACGTCATGTTGAGCGAAAAGTTTTTCCACGAAAGGGTGGTTTGCATCCCCATGATAAAATCAGGATTCACATTTCCAATTTTTGAATAAGTGGAAGCAGCTTCCCATTCCGTATCGGTTGCAGCATCGGGAAGCAACGGATACATGTAATATTCCGAATTTTTATCGGTAACACGGTTCACTTTGCGCGAATACAGGTTTCCTACTACACCATCGCTGATTTCAGCATTGCCGAATTGATCGGTGGACACAAGAGAGCCTTTGGCATAACCGTCGCTCCGCACACCGGCCTGGTTCCAGAGATTTACAAAAGGAATTCCGTCAGCCAGTTCAATTATCCGGGTTACGTTTTTAGTGAAGTTCAGGTTCAAATCCAATGACCAGTCGTTGGTTTTGATTGGAGTTCCACCCAGCATTAACTCAATCCCTTTGCTTTGTACCAATCCGGCATTGATGATGGTTCCGTTAAATCCAGTTGAGGTAGGCAGGGAAACATTGAAAATCATGTCCTTGTTGTCCAGGGTGTAATACGTTCCTTCAAATCTCAGCCGGTTTCCCCAAAGTCTGGCTTCCAACCCGTATTCCTGCGAAACCTGCATCTCGGGCTTGAGGTTGGGATTGAGCAACGAGCCAGGTTTATACAGGCGGATTGCTTCGTTCCACTGCTCAGAGTTTCCATACGTTTGCAGTAACTGGTAGGGCGACGTGTCGTTCCCGGTTTGAGCTACACCACCGCGAAGTTTGAGTAAATCCACTGTGTTGCCCAGGTTTACCAGTTCGTTAAGCAAAACACTTAATGAAGCCGACGGGTAAAAATATGACCGGTTTGCTTTTGGCAAGGTACTCGACCAGTCATTGCGGGCTGTCAAATCCAAAAAAACCGTTTCTTTCCAACCGAGGTTGACCATGCCATAAACGCTGTTGACACCCAGTTCATAACGGTATGAACTGTAATTTAAATTTGCAGTGGGAATGTTGCTGAGGGTGAAAAGATTGGGAACAGTCAATCCTGAATTGTTTTTTGACGAGTTACTCACGCTGGAGCCTTTCGCATAACGTGTATTTCCACCCACCGACAGGTTCCAGGAGAAATCCCCTGAATGGTCTTTGTAAGTAAAAAGTCCGTCAATATTCCGTTCCAGACTGTTGCTGGTTGAAATACCATAAGCTCCGTTTTTAGGCTCCTGCGAGTAGCCCAGACCAATTTTTGTTTCGCGTACCTCATCTATCTTATCCAGGGTCATACGCCCCATAAGGTTAAATTTGGGCGAAATTTCCCAGGTGGCCATAACGTTGCCAAATAACTGGTAACGGTTAAAGCCGTTATTAACATCGTAAGCCAGCATCCATGGGTTTTCGCTGTCTTCAACAATTTTTTTGATGGTGTTTCCCTGTCCGATGTTATAATCGCGCAATTCATTAATATTGATATAGGGAGGAGTGAAATAAGCCCACTGCAAAGGATTTGTTCCGCGGTTACCGGCTGGCCGGTTTTTAGCAAAACTGTTCACAAAATTGATGTCGGTGCTTACTGTGAGATTTTCTTTAACCTTCGAAGATGCCGACAGCGATAAATTATTCCTGTTGAGGTCCGAATTGGGAATCAGGCCTTGGTGAGTCATATTGGTGTATCCTAACCGGTAGTTTACCGCTTTGGATGTATTGGAAATTGATATCCCGTTGGTGGTGGTGAAAGCATAGTCGTTGAGGAAGTTTTTTACGTTGTTTGGATAGGATACCAGTTCTGTCGGAACCTGAACTCCATTGGCATCGCGGGGTGAATTCCATTGCACGGCCCAGTATCCTTTGTCTAATTCGGGCCCAATTCCCATTTGGTCGAGAACGGGAGGCAGGTATCCTCCGCCAATATCTTCAGGACGGTAAGAGAAGTAACCGGTTGCAAATTGTTTTTGTACATTCAGAAAACGGGAAGGAATATCAAAGTCGGTATTCGATGTTACCGTCACTTTCATGCCTTCGCCACTGGCTTTTTTAGTGGTGATGATAATTACGCCGTTACCGGCCCTCGAACCGTAAAGTGCAGTGGCGCTGGGGCCTTTCAGAACAGAAACACTTTCAATGTTTTCAGGGTCAAGGTCAGAAATGGAATTCCCGTAATCCACGGGGTTGCTGGCTCCAAAACCACTTATGTTGTTCAACCCGCTGGTGAGTGGTACGCCGTCAACCACATACAATGGCTGGTTATCGTTGCTCAACGATTTTGCCCCGCGAATGATGATGCTGGTGGTAGAGCCCGGACCGCCTGTCTGGTTGATGGTTACACCCGCTACTTTTCCCGACATGGAGTTTAAAAAGTTTTCCTGCGCCACGCGTGTAAATTCAGGACCCTGTACTTTGGCCACCGAATAACCCAGCGATTTTTCTTCCCGCTTGATGCCCAAAGCCGTTACCACTACTTCGTCGATGATTTCGATGCTTGCTTCCATCACAATGTTGATGGTGTTTCTGCCCTGAACGGCAACTTCCTGGGTTTTGAACCCGATAAACGAAAAAACCAGCGTTGCATCGTTTGCTACGTGAAGGTTGAAACTCCCGTCGATATTGGTAACCGTGCCGGTTGAAGATCCTTTTACTGCTACGCTAACTCCCGGAAG
>CAZHKI010000249.1:0-6153 GCA_964533365.1 uncultured Maribellus sp.
GAAAGCCTCGAAAAAACGGTGATGTACATCCGCTCGAAACACAAAAATATCTTTCTGATTGCCGACGCTAAACGAGGCGATATTGGAAACACCTCAGGATTGTATGCCCGCGCTTTTTTCGAAAAAATGAATTTCGATGCGGTTACTGTGGCACCGTACATGGGCGAGGATTCGGTAAAACCTTTTCTTAGCTACCCAAACAAATGGGTGATTTTGCTGGCTTTAACATCAAACAGTGGCGCTTCCGATTTTCAGTATATCAAAGACGAAAATACCGGCAACCTTCTTTTTGAAACCGTTCTGAAAACTTCGCAAAACTGGGGTTCTGCCGAAAACATGATGTACGTGGTTGGCGCTACAAAAGCCGAAAAACTGAGTGAAATCAGGCAGATTGTTCCCGATCATTTTCTGCTGGTTCCCGGGGTTGGCGCGCAGGGTGGCAGTTTACAGGAAGTGGCAAAATTCGGATTGAACAAACATTGCGGGTTGCTGGTCAACTCATCGCGAAATATTATTTATGCTTCGAATGACAGCGATTTTGCCGAAAAGGCAGCATTGGCCGCCCGTGAAATACAGCAGGAAATGGAAGCGCTGCTAAAAGAAGCCGGGGTGATTTAAATAATAAGTCAGTTGTTTAAAATTATTCCCGGTTCATCTCGTCAAAAATGTTAGGTTCCGGCAAGGCACTCAACGAACGGGTGCCTGTTTTTTATAAAACTGCTGGTAATATTCGGTGGGTGAAAATCCGGTTTGCTTCTTAAACAACCGGTTAAAATTCGACAGATTGTTGAAACCACTTTCGAAACAAACCTGCGAAACCATGATTTTTCGTTCCAGTATTAGCTTACAGGCATAACTGATGCGCATATCGGTAATATATTCCGACAGTGATTTCCCGGTTTTTTCGCGGAAGAAACGGCAAAAGGCAGAAGGATGAAGACTGGCAATTTCTGCCACTTTCTCCAACTCAATTTTTCGCTGATAATTGGTGCTGATATAATGCAAAACCCGGGTCAGCCTGTCGCTGTTGAAATCCCGGGGCATTTCCTGATACAGTTCACCAGCCAGCAAACGGTATTCGCTGGTTTTGGCCAATATTTGTAAAAGATGGAGTAACGCCAGAATTCGATCCAAACCTTCGGCTTTAGTTAACTCTGTGATTTTATGAGAAACCGTTTTCACAAAATCATGGGAAAAGCGGATTCCCCGCGACGAGCGTTGCAACAAACTTCCTATTTGCTGAAATTCAGGGTGTTGATTAATTTGATCCCTGAAAAAATCTTCAGGAAACTGAATCACAATGTACTTTACATTGAGCATCTCTTTGGAATAAACATCATCGCTCCTCCAGAAATGCGGAAGATTGCTGCCCAGCAAAACCAAATCGCCCGACTGAAAATGTTCAATATTATCGGCTACAAAACTGGTCCCAAATCCGTCAATAATATACAGCAGTTCAAATTCATTGTGAAAATGCCAGGGATACGTAAAGTGAGGTTTCACCTGCCATTTTACTTTCACGGCTGAACGACCGGGAAAGTCAATTTGTTCGTGCATAATTTTCATTCTTCAATACTACAAAAAAATGTTAATATCATATTAATGATTGCTAACGAAGTACCGCTCACGTCATTTCAAATCGATTAAATTTGTAAGCAAACCAATAATTCGAACCATGACGAACGAACAATGGCACCTGTTGCTCGACACGGTGCACGGTAAAACACCTGCAAAACCAGTTACCGGATTTATTATCGACAGTCCGTGGATTCCTGGATGGGCAGGAGTTTCCACGTTGCAGTTTTATACTTCCGAAGAAATATGGTTTCAGGCCAACAAAAAAGCTATCGAAACATTTCCCGATATTATTTTTCTACCCGGGTTCTGGTCGGAATTTGGTATGTGTACCGAACCTTCGGCATTTGGCGCCAAACTGGTTTGGAACAGCTTCAACCTGCCCCATGCCGATAAAATCATGAGCAATATTTCGGAAGCCGGAAATCTGAAACTCCCCAATCCAAAAACCGACGGGTTATTACCATTTGTAATCCAGCGGCTGGCCAATTATCAGAAACCCATTCAGGATATGGGGCACGAAATCAAATTCGCCATTGCCCGGGGCCCGCTAAACATTGCCTCGTTTTTATTGGGAACCACCGAACTGATGATGGGTTTTATGATGGATCCCGAAAACAGTCACCGGCTGCTCGAAACCATTACTCAATTTTCCATCGACTGGATTCAGCACCAGAAAGAGATGTTCCCAAGTATTGAAGGGATTCTGGTTTTAGACGATATTGTTGGCTTTATTGGCGACGAAGAGTGCCGCGAATTTGCTGTCCCATATATTAAAAGGATTTTCAACGCATTTGATTCAAAACTGAATTTTTTCCATAACGATGCACAGGGATTGGTTTCAACTCCGTATTTAAAAGAAATGGGCATAAACCTTTTCAATTTCAGTTTTGAACACAGCATGAAGGAAATCCGCGAACTGGCCGGGCCTGAAATTGCCTTGATTGGCAACCTGCCTCCGCGGGATGTTTTGGCCGCCGGTACACCCGAGCAGGTGCGCGAAGAAACACGAAAAATGGTGCAGGATTTTGGCGATAAAAAACGGGTCATCTGGTCGTGCGGCGGCGGAATGCCACCCCATGTAACCACCGAAAATATTCTGGCGTTTAAGGAAACAATTGACAGGGAAGCCCCTCCCCGCCTCCCCGATGGGGAGGAGTAAAAAAAAAGAAAAAAATTTCAACAAAAGAGAATTTCAAATATGAATCAGTTTTTAATATTTAAGTATGGCTCAAAGTCCCCCT
This sequence comes from uncultured Maribellus sp., assembly GCA_964533365.1. GTDB lineage: Bacteria > Bacteroidota > Bacteroidia > Bacteroidales > Prolixibacteraceae > Draconibacterium. The sequence continues at coordinate 2,820 of CAZHKI010000249.1, forward strand.
CCGGGGGATTTTGGGGACTTCTTGTTTTTCTTTTTTTGTCCTCTCAATTATTTGCACAGGATCTGGTAAAGTTTAGCGTTAATATTTCTGACGAAAGAATTGACGCTCCGGTTTCGGTTTCCTTAGATGAAATAAATTACAACACCGACAAAGGAAATCTGGCGCTGTACGAAATCACTCCTTCCGGAGAAAAACCAGTTCCAAGCCAGATTGAACCCGGACATTCAGCCCGGCTCTGGTTTATGCTGAATGGAGTTACAAAGAAAAACAGTGAACGAAAATTTGTATTAAAGCAGGAGGGAAAATCAACGGCAGTCCCGGCAAAGGTTTCACTTCAAAAGGACCATAAGGATTTAAGTTTGCAGATGAATGGGAAACCCATTTTGAGTTACCGCTTTGCAACAACTTTCCCACCCGATTCGGTTAGTCCGCTGTTCAAACGTTCAGGTTTTATCCACCCGTTGTATTCTCCCGGGGGCGAAGTACTTTCACGCATTCAGGCACCCGACCATTACCATCACTACGGAATTTGGGGACCGTGGACAAAAACTACCATCGACGGTCGCGAGGTGGACTTCTGGAACCTCTATTCCGGCCAGGGCACTGTAAAATTTGCAGGATTTCTTTCCGAAGTTGAAGGCGCCATTTACAGCGGATTTCAGGCTTTGCAGCAGCATATTGATTTTGGAACAAAAGGCGAAGACCAAATTGCCCTAAACGAAATACTGGATGTACGAACATGGAACACAAACGAAAAAATTTGGATAATTGACTACACCACTTCCATCAATAGCCCGCTAAAAAACGGGATTATGCTCGACGCTTACCGCTATGGCGGAGGAATCGGGTTTCGCGCAACTGAAAAATGGCACAAGGACAACTGCACCGTACTGACTTCCGACGGTAAAACCCGCGTGGATGCCGACGGCTCATTTGCGCGCTGGTGTATTGTGGAAGGAGAATCGGCAACAACGGAAGGACGTTCAGGAATCCTTTTCCTCAGTCACCCCTCTAACCGGATGCATCCGGAGCCGATGCGCGTGTGGCCGCTGGATGCCAATGCAGGCAGGGGTGATATGTATTTCGAGTTTGTGCCCATTCGTCATGATGACTGGAAAATTGATCCAAAGCAAAATTACACGTTAAAATACCGGATGATTGTGTTTGACGGAAAAATGGATGCCGCCACTGCTGAAAAATACTGGAACAGCTTTGCCGCTAATCCACAGATTGAAATATTAAAATGAGAATTAAAGCCACAGATGCACAGAAATAAAATCAGTGAATCTGTGGCGAAAGATACCTGGACCATGACTTTAAAATATGATTCGAAAAAATATCCGTTGCAAGATGAAAGTTATGAAATCATTGGCATTTGCATGGAGGTTCATCGGATTTTGGGCAAAGGATTCCTTGAAAATCGTTTATAAAGATGCTCTTGAATATGAGTTTGAAGCCAGGGGAATTCCATACGAACGGGAAAAGAAATATGAAATTCAATACAAGAAAATTATTTTGCCACACAAGTATTATGCAGATTTTGTTGTTTTCGACAACATTATCCTTGAAGTTAAAGCGCAAAAAGGGGTTATTGATGAACATTACAGGTGGGTAATTAATTATCTTGCTGCTTCAAAATGTCAGTTGGGATTAATTGTCAATTTTGGTGAAGATTCACTTTTTACGAAGAGAATGATATTATAAACCAGAGAATCTGTGGTAAATTATTAAAAATTAAAGCCACAGATTCACAGAGATAAAATCTGTGAATCTGTGGCGATAAATAAAAATTGAAATGAAAAAATTCGTCTTTTTATTAATCTGTTCAAATCTCTTTTTTTCTGTGGCTTTTGCCCAGCCGAAAATAACCGCTGAAAAGGTAGGCGACAAAATCGAATTCCGGATTGACGGCAACCTGTTTACCAGCTACATTCTTTCCGAATCGGAGAAGTACCCGTTCTTTTTCCCGGTGAACGGCCCGTCGAATGCCTGTGTAACATCAATGCGGAATGCCAATTATCCGCACCACAGCTCGCTGTTTTTTGGCTGCGACCGCGTAAACGGCGGTAACTACTGGCAGGAAACGCTGAAAGATGGACAGATAATTTCACTCCGTGCCGACATACTGGAAACCGGCGGTGAAAAAGCCGTGGTTGAAAACGAATGTATCTGGCGCCGCCCCGGCGCTGATGCTCCAATCAAGGACAAACGAAAAATAACCGTTTCCTCTCCTTCAAAAAATAAATATTTCATCGACTTTGATGTAACCATGGAAATGCTGATGGATGTAACCATTGAAAAAACCAACCACTCGTTGTTCAGCGGAAGGATGGACCCTGATTTGGCCGTCGTCAACGGAGGCACCATGGTTAATGCAGAAGGGGAAACCGGAGAAAAAGACACTTTTGGAAAACGTTCAGCATGGATGGATTATTACGGCAAACGCATGGGAAAATCAGAAGGAATGGCCATTTTACAACATCCTTCCAACAAATGGTTTCCGGCGCCGTGGTTCACCCGTGACTATGGATTCTTTTCGCCAACGCCCATGTACTGGCCCGAAAACGATGAATCCATCACCCTGAAAAAAGGTGAACAAATTAAATTGCGTTACCGCGTAATCGTTCATTCGGGGAATCATGTTGAAGCTATGATTGCTGAAGAATTTACAAAGTATTCAAAAGAATAGAAAGCCTCTCCCGACCTCACGGTTCATCGGGATAAACTCACTTGAGGAAAGAAATTCGGGATAGGAAAATACGGGGATGGGCGATGTGACTTAAAATTGCAGGGAAAACAGAGTTGAAAACCGTTCCACCCTCTTAAAACAGTGAACTTTAAACTTTAAACCTTTTAATCATGAAACGAAGAACCTTTTTAAGAAATGCCTCGGCAGCAACGGCAGGGGCAATTGTCATCCCATCCATTGTACCGTCTTCCGTTTTTGGTAAAAATGCCCCCAGCAATACCATTCAGATTGGTCAAATCGGGTGCGGCCGCATTGCCCGCGACCACGATATGGCTTCAACTTTGCGCTATGATAAAGCAAAATTTACTGCTGTTTGTGATTTGGACAGCAACCGCCTCGCCGACGGGAAAAAATTGGTGGAAGAATTCTACAACAAAAAAACGGGAAGCAGCCATGCTGTTGATGTAAAAATGTATGGCGATTACCGCGAAATGCTTATAAATAAAGACATTGATGCGGTTATCATCAGCACGCCCGATCACTGGCATTCGCAACCTGCCATTGAAGCAGCGCTGGCCGGCAAAGACATCTACCTGCAAAAACCCACTTCGCTTACGGTTACCGAAGGCCGGCTACTGAGCGATA
>CAZHKI010000250.1:0-6143 GCA_964533365.1 uncultured Maribellus sp.
ACTGGTTCGACCTGCTTTTCATAGAACTGTTAACAGTCATCTTTTGGTTCAATCCATTTATTTGGTTCTTTGAACGATCAATCAAACAAAACCATGAGTACCTGGCCGACAAGGGCGTCCTTGCGCAGGGGCACAGTGTAGCCCGGTACCAGGCGTTATTAGTAAACCAGTTAATGGGCATGCAGATTATTGGCATCACCAACAATTTGAACTTTGCCCTTAACACAAATCGATTAAAAATGATGACAAAAAAGAAAACGCCCCGGATACTCGGAATAAAATTTGGGTGGGCGCTGCCCGCTGTTGCATTGCTGCTGTTTGCTTTTGCCGAACCCGTGTATAAAGTAAAACAGACTGAAACTGAAAACTCATTTTCCTCCATTCAAAAAGGGGAAAAAGAATTTGTAATCAAAGGAAAAGTTGTGCGCGAAGACAACGGAAAACCGCTGCCCGGCGCTTCGGTAGTTCTTAAAGGAACCACCATCGGGACAATTGCCGGTGACGACGGCCGGTTTACATTAACCGACCCGAATCCGAAAAAGGACGAAAAGACAGGAATGTTAAGCTCGGAAGTTGTGGCTTCCTATGTCGGATTTGAATCTGCCGTGCTAATGGTTGGCGCCTCCGGAACTGCACTGGAAAACGGAACATATACGTTTAAGCTGGCAGAAGGACTCATTTATGCGCATCACAAATACAGTAAAAGCGAATTGCCTCCTCCTCCACCGCCGCCAACACAAATAGCCCCGCCACCTCCTCCGGTAAAAGGTACTGAAAATACCGAAGAAGTATTTTTTATTGTGGAAGAATTGCCCGAATATCCGGGTGGCCCGGACGGTCTTAGCCGCGATATTAATGCAATGCAGGAAAAACTGCTGAAAGAAAAAACGATTACCGGTCATGCAAAAATTGGTTTTACCATTTCTGAAACCGGAAAAATTACCAACGTGAAAATCCAGGAGCAGGATAACAACCAGGTCGGAAATGCGGCTGCCGGTATCGTTAGTAAACTGAAAGACTGGAAACCCGGGTCGCAGAGGGGCACAAAGGTTCCGGTAAACTTTTTGATTCATATTGAATTTTAATCCCGCCCGGCATCAAATCATACCCTGGCTTATAGTCGGGGTATGATTTTATCCGGTTTACAACTTCTGTCCCAGGCTCATTTCCCTGCTCATAAAAAACAAAACCCAACCAAAACAGATGATGGATCCTTTCCTGATTTCCATTCATTTTGGTAAATTGTGTCCGAAAAAATTCTAAACCAATAAAATCAAATACTAAAATGACAGAAAGAAGAGATTTTATTAAAAAGAGCCTTATCGGAACCGCAGGGATTGCCATTGGCGGAATGGGATTCAGCGCTAAATCGTATGCATCGGTCATGGGTTCCAACGAACGAATTACCATTGCAGTAATCGGAATACGCGGACAGGGGAACGGGCACATTGGAAAATGGTGTGCACTGAAAGAAAACCGGAATGTTTTTCTGAAAACCATTTGCGATGTTGACGAGGATCTGTTCGCTGAACGGGCAAAAAATATTGAACAGCAAATTGGCACCAAGCCCATTACGGAATGGGATATGCGCAAAGTTTTCGACGACAAGGAAATCGACGCCGTATCCGTTGCCACACCTAACCACTGGCACGCACTGGCTACCATTTGGGCAGCCCAGGCCGGCAAACATGTTTATTGTGAAAAGCCTTCGAACCACAATGTTTTCGAAGGACGAAAAATGATTGAAGCTGCCCGGAAATACAATGTACGGGTACAGGTGGGTTTCCAAAACCGCTCGATTGACAATGTAATGGAGGCCATGAAATTCCTTCACGAAGGAGGAATCGGCGATGTTTACCTGGCCAAAGGGCTGTGTTACAAACCGCGGGACTCATTTGGTATTTCGCCCGACACAATGCCGCCCAAAAACCTGCATTACGACATGTGGCTGGGGCCTGCTGCCTGGCGTCCGTACAACGAGAAAAAAGGACACTACAACTGGCACTGGCACTGGGATACCGGAAACGGAGACACCGGAAACCAGGGACCTCACCAGTTTGATATTGCCCGCTGGGGTTTGAATAAAAATGAACATCCGGTTTCAATATTTTCCACTGGTGGAATCTACGGCATCAACCCGAAGGAATGTTCGCAGGAAACTCCAAATACCCAGACTTCGCTGTTTACCTACGATGACGGGAAAGTTCTCGAATTTGAAACCCGAGGACGTTTCACCAACGGGGAATCGAGCCTCGACATTAAAATCGGGAATCTATTTTACGGAACTGATGGGTACCTTGAACTCAACGGAAGCACCTGGAAAGCTTTCCGTCAACGCGAAAAAGAACTGTTTGCCGGTTCATCAAAAGAAAAATCGGAAGTACCTAAAGATCCCACATTCCTTGCAGCGCCGGGCGGGGCTGAACATTATGCCAACTTTATCGATGCCATCCGCTCGGGCAACGATTACGATTTGCACTGCGATATTAACGAAGGATTTTACTCATCGGCATTACCGGCGCTGGCCAACATTTCTTATCGGCTAAAAAGGGAACTGAATTTTATGGGCAGTTATGAAAAATTTGCCAACGACCCGGAAGCCGACATAATGCTGACCCGAAATTACCGCAAACCATACGTGGTACCCGAAGAAGTATAGTAATTTTTAATTGCCAAAAAATCAAAAATCCGATCTGACTCAGACCGGATTTTTTTCTTCATGCTTAAAACAGGAAGAAAATTTTCGCAAAACTTTACGTTGTGCTTCTGATTACATAGGTATGAATAAAAACAAAATTTATACTTTCTGTTGCTGGTCCGAAATTATTTTCAGCCAAACTAAAATAAAATCATTGAATTCTTCAACAAGGCATTTTCGTTTAGTTATGTTCGTTTAGTTTAATGTTATAATACTCGTTTATTCTCTTCACAAATAAGAACCGTTTTATCCGGACAAGTTTAAATATCTGCCTTCAAGACTGTTATTCGTTCGTGAAACGATATTTTTAACGTGTGTAAATTACAATTATATCTAATGCATAAAAAGTTCATATTTGTGTTTTGCAGCATATTTTTAGATGAATTATATCATTCCCGGTGAAGAATGATATTCCGTAAAAAATTGATTAAAAAAATATAGCTGGATTCCGGTAATCATATAAAAACAAAAGGCTGTCCGCTGACAGCCTTTTTCTCCCGTTTCCGGGATAACCTAAACCAACTAAACCTAATAAACCATAAACTTGCCGGGAGGCAAGTCAAATGATTAATCTTAAATATTTTAGCACAATAGAAATCTTCAAGCTAATCCATCAATGATTTTACATCCTGATGGCATTTCAAAGGCAAAGATATTATTTTTTTCTTCAGAAAATCTAAACCCAGTTTGGATTAGAGTTTTTTAGGATTGAAAGCTTCGAGCACTTTTTGAACGGAACCATGCAGCAGCAACAAACGCCTTGCTTTTGATTCTGTGTAATTCAGTTCATCCATGATCATTTTGGTTCCCCGATCCACCAGTTTTTGATTGGTAAGCTGCATGTTCACCATCCGGTTTCCTTTAACACGCCCCAGTTGGATCATCAGCGTTGTGGTAATCATGTTCAGGATGAGCTTTTGAGCTGTACCCGATTTCATACGGGTGCTGCCTGTAACGAATTCAGGCCCTACAACTGCCTCAATGGCAATATCGGCATTCCCGGCCAACACTGTACCCGGGTTGCTGGTAATACAGGCTGTGAGTATTCCGTTTGCCCTTGCATTTTTTACGGCGCCCACCACATAAGGAGTCCGGCCTGAGGCGGCAATTCCCACAACGGTATCGAGTTCATTAATGTTGTATTCCTTCAATATTTTCCACGACAGGTTTTCGTCATCTTCGGCCGACTCAACCGCTTTCCGGATAGCCTGATCGCCACCGGCGATGATGCCAATGACCAAGTCGTAACCAACCCCGTACGTTGGCGGAATTTCAGAAGCATCGAGAATTCCGAGCCGCCCACTGGTGCCCGCACCTACGTAAAACAACCGTCCTCCTTTTTTTACCCGCGGTACAATTTCTGACACCAGCTTTTCAATCTGCGGAATCACATTTTCAACAGCTGGCAATACTTTTTTATCTTCGTTGTGAATCCCTTCCAGCAATTCACGGATGCTCATTTTTTCCAAATTATCGTAGTTCGAACTCGACTCTGTTATGTTTACCATCTGCTAATTCTGATTTTTCTGATGAAATTGTATTAATCCGTTTATCGGTTCCTGCACAATCTTTTCAATTTCAAGTTGGTGGATTCTCATAATATTTTCCAGTTGTTCCCTGAAAAACCAGGCCACCGAACCGGAAAAACAAATTTTCTGATTTTTAAATCCTGGATAGCCGGAAATATTTCTTGTCACAAATTCGGAAAATGAGGTTTCGACCAATGTTTTACAATAATCTTCCATAATATTTTCACTGATGAAAGGGACAAATCCTGCAAGGAACCGGTTGGATTTTTCCTGATTATAAACCCGGTCCAGAAATTCGCCATATTCGAAAGGAAACCTGATTTGAAATTTAACTGCAATCTGAGCTGGCATGATTCCTTTTAAATAGTCGGCCAACAGTTTTTTCCCCAGCATGGCGCCACTCCCTTCGTCGCCCAAAATAAAACCCAGTGGTGGTATGTGCCGGGTGATTTTTTGCCCATCGTAAAAACAGGAATTAGAGCCAGTGCCGAGAATACAGGCTATCCCGCTTTCGTTACCCAGTGTAGCTCGAGCTGCAGCCAGCAAATCGCTGTTCACTTCCATAAAAACTTCCCCAAAAAGCTTGTGAAAAGCTGATTTCAGAACGTCGGACTTTTCGTCGTTTATAATTCCAGCACCGTAAAAATGAATCTTTTCCACTTTCACAGTAAGTTCAGGCAGAAGAATTTGCTCCAGCTCCGAAACAATATCATCGGTAGTTCTGAAAAAAGGATTGATGCCACTGGTTGTAAAAAATTTCTTTTCATTTTCATTGGAAATGAAGCACCACGTGGTTTTTGTCGAGCCGCTGTCTGCAATTACTATCATCATTCAAAAATAATTATTAAAACCTACCTGTTTATTATTCACTGAAAAATTTTATCCAACCCAACCACCGATTTGTATCTTTATCGGGCATATACATTTTTATGAAACGGATATCTATTCTTTTGTTAATTATTGGTTTTGCCGGATATACAGCCGCCCAATCCAACCAACCCAAGCACGAATTTCGGGCGGTGTGGGTCGCTACGGTAAACAACATCGACTGGCCTTCGAAACCGGGGCTTCCAACCGAAGTGCAAAAACAGGAAGCGGTTGATATTCTGAACCTGCAACACTCGCTGGGAATGAATGCCGTGATTTTACAAATCCGCCCTACAGCCGATGCTTTTTACCGGTCGGAACTGGAACCATGGTCACGTTACCTGACCGGCACACCTGGAAAAGCGCCTGAACCTTTTTACGATCCACTGGAATTCTGGATTGATGAATGCCACAAACGGGGCATGGAATTACATGCCTGGCTGAATCCGTTCCGTGTGTCGCAAAACTTCAGCCAGCCACTGGCCGGAAACCACATTGCCTTTCAGCATCCCGAATGGATCGTAAAATACGGCAACCTGCTCTATTTTGATCCGGGATTGCCACAAACCCGCGAATTTGTTACGCAGGTCGTAAAAGATATAGTTTCACGTTATGACTTGGATGCCATTCATTTCGATGATTATTTCTACCCGTACCCGCTGGCCGAAGATTTTCCCGACACCACTTCGTTCAAATTTTGCAACCGGGGATTTTTACCGGAAAATAAGGCCGACTGGCGCCGCGAGAATGTGGACATCGTGATAAAAATGCTGAACGATACCATAAAAGCTGTAAAGCCATGGGTAAAGTTTGGCATCAGCCCGTTTGGCGTTTGGCGTAACCAGACCGACGACCCGCAGGGTTCAGCCACCCGCGCCGGAACCACCAATTACGACCATTTATATGCCGATGTTATCAAATGGCAGGAAAAAGGATGGATTGATTACCTCCTGCCCCAAATTTACTGGCAAATCGGGCACCCCGATGTCGATTTTGAATTACTTGCCCAATGGTGGAAAAACCATGCATCTAACCGTGCCATGTATATC
>CAZHKI010000251.1:0-6135 GCA_964533365.1 uncultured Maribellus sp.
GGTTGGGCGGTAATGCACATCAATGTTCGACAGGTCCACATGCCCGTTTTCATAAAGCCGTTCGCCGTGTTTCAGGCGGATGGTTGTACCGGCAGCGCCTTTCATGTTCAATTTTGTTACGCCCGCCATATTTTGCCCAAAATCGAAAACATAGTTGCGGTCGTTAAATTTTGTCATTTTTACGACCAGAATTTCCTTAACATTCCGGATGGGGTGTAAAACCTGTACCGTAATATTTTGAGACGGAGCGCCGGTATTCATTGATTTTTTCCAATTCGAGTCGTCAAAATCAGGGGAATCCCAGCCCGGTAGTTCCAGGCGTGCATCGTAATGTTCGGCGGTGTAGATGCTGTTAAAAACGACCGGTGACAATGCTGTTTTCCAGTTTTGATCGGTACTGATGATTTCTTCGGAACCATCGTCGAAGGTAATCCTCAAATCCATGCAGAATTTAGGCCGGGCACGCCATGGCGCCTTTTCGAAATACCACACGGCGGTTGACTGGTGGTTGTACCAGCCGTTGCCCAGCAAAACCCCGATGGCATTTTTACCTTCCTTCAAATTCGGGGTCACATCGTAGGTAACATAAAGCGTCCGGCGGTCGAAACGGGTGTACATGGGATCGAGGCGGTGGTTGCCCACTTTTTTACCGTTCAGGCTGAGTTCGTACAACCCGCCCACGGCAATGTATGCCCGCGCCGATTTTACTTTTTTCTGAACTTCAAAATCCTTACGGAAATATGGGGCAGGTTTTATGTTGAAATCGTAGGTATCTGTAATCCAGTGGCCTTTCCAGCCGGCCTTTCCCATAAAGCCGGTTTCAAATATTGCAACCTCCGAAGGTTTTGTCCAGCCCCCGTTGTTATCCTGAATTTTTACGCACCAGTAATACCGTGTAAAAGGCTGCAGGGCGGGTCCGGCGTAAACTGCGGGAATAGTTGTGGAATAAACCACTCCCGATTCCCAAACATTGCCTTTCCCTTCGGAAATCTGCACAGAATCGGTTCCCACGGATATCGCAAATGCCTTTTGTTCCACTCCCGGGCTTTCGGCAATTAGTTGCCAGGTGAACCGTGGTGTTTCGCTATCAATGCCGAGCGGGTTGACGAGGTGTTCACATTTCAGGTTGCCGGGAATATTACGGGACGAATTATCGCCACAGGAAAAAAAGAAAGCAGAAAGCACAAAAACAATTAAAGTTATACGTTTCATCGGTTTTAAATTTTACTATACTGACTTTTCAGATGTCTGTCCTGAATCAGGAATTCAACATACTGAATTTTATAAATTCTAAAAATAGGATATTCCGGTTATTATACTGATAAATCAATCAAAAAAACTTTTTTGAGTTCCCTGATCGATGAGTTCGCAACCTAATATATGATACACTTTCCCTTTTACAGTATTTGTTCCGAACAGTACAATTCGCAAATTCCAGTTTTTATTTGTCCGGCTGATGCATCATATACATTTCCAGGGTAGAAGCCATTTGTTCCGGAGGCAGTTTGGCTATTAACCGGATATGTTTCCCATCAGCAGCAGGAATCCAGTGATTGTATCCCTCTTCATTCACGGTCATCGTTCCTCTTTCAGATAAAAAATAAGGTTCATAGCCTTTTGCAGCTACCAGTAACGCTGTTAAATCCCAGCTTTGCCGGCCATTGGAATCGCCTTCTGCAAAACACAAGGCATAGGCTTCTTTCACCGGGCTGTTTTCGATGGGCAGTTGTACCAGTTGTTTTCCGGTGAATATAACATTTCCGATTTCAAACCCGCTCAGTACAATCTCTGTTGGCCAGTCATTCATTACAACCGCGGAAGCCGGCGCGTCGCAATACACATTAAACTCCTTTCCTTCGGGAAATAATCCGGCCATTGAAACCAGGCGTTTCACCTTTTTCTCTACCAGTTCTTTTCCGGTTAGAGGGCTGTTTTCATCTGCGCCGGAGAGCAACAAGTCTTTCAGGTTTGTAAAAAAACCCACCGTGCATATCACGACGCTTTTATCGGGCTGCCGGCTCAAAATTTGCCGGTACACCTTCACGGCATCAGGGGCATCGGAGGTTTTGGCGGTATGGTGTTTGTATTTTTCGGGCAGTACATCGGTCCATTTCACCGCGTGCCAGGTTGTCATTGATACCCCGCCTTCACTTTTGGGCGCCCCCACCGGAATGGAAGGCCGGCCAAAATAAGTGTTTATCACTTCAATACAGGGAACAACCCGTTCATCTTTATTGGACGAGATGGTGGCCAGAATGTTCACCTGTCCGCTGTCGGCCAGTGCGTGCATCACAGCCATTGCACCAACATCGTCGTAATCGGGGCCCAAATCGGTATCAAAAATCAGGTTAACAGGTTTTGGCCCGCACGACATCAGGCTCACTATCAATACACAAGCAAAAAGCGGATGTAACTTCATCATTCTGTTTTTTTGTTTAAAAATCAATTTTTACATCATACTGACGAAGTTAGAATTTTTTGACTGAAACCGTAACCTGAATTTTTATAATAATCGAAATTATCATCCCTTGGATTATATAATAATCCTGAAGGTTTTCTTAAAAAAGAAAATAAAAACAGGAGGCTGTCTTAAAAAATCAGACAACCTCCATTCTTCGAATTGATTACTATTTTTCCTGCTAAAAATTCGGATTCAAAGAAGTTTCCCTTTCAGGAATGGCAAAAACAAGATTTTCATATGGATATGAAATATTCTGTACCGTATTAAAAGGATTATCACCTTTCGGTATGGTCATTTTTGTTGCAAGTTGAAACTCATAAATTGCACCTTCTCCCAACATCTCTTTGATAAACTCCTGATATACCGATTTATGATTTGTATTTGTGGCATTATATTTTCCAGGATTTGACGGATTTGCCCTGTCCCATATTTTATTCAGTTCTTTAGCGGCCAGATCAGGTTTACCATTGTTCTGCAAAATCCAGGCTTTAATCAGGATAAGTTCACCCAGGCGGATCAAAGGGAATTTTGTCATTGCTGCTCCGGTAGATAACCCATTATCGGGGCCACGAAAGAATTTATCGACATAAATTTGCCGGGTTCCGGCAGTTTTTCTTGGTTCTGCAGCATCCGGTTCATATTCAAGATATTCTCTCATCTCGGCATAAAATTGTTCCAATGTTTTTCCGCCTGACAAATCAGGAGCGCCTCCGGGAAGAATTTTAGGTTTTACGATGCTTCTGTTTCGGGGATCCCCTTCAGAAAATCCATAGCAGGCTCCTTTGGTTACATGGAAAAGCTGATTAAAACGTAAGTCTGCACGAGCCTCATCGGTAAATGCGGTATCCTTGCTAATCGGGTCATTATTGAATGGCCGTGGATACGTATTCCCTTTATCTGACTCCATCCATCCGGCTTCACGAAGAATAAAGTACGAAATAGAGCAGGAATTCCAGTCTAAGGCAGTCATGGTCGTCAACGGAAGCCCGGTTTCCGGATCATATAAAAAGTTACCAAAATGATCGGCCCCATTAAAATGGCGATAATTAAATCCAACCCCGTGATAGTTTAACTGGCGCGACCAGTCCCTTCTTCCGCTGGGATCCCCGGTATTGAATTCCCAAATGCTTTCAGCAGGTTTCTCACTCCTTTCGTTACTGATAAACGGTTTATAAACTTCTTCCAGTTTGTAAACTTCTGAACCGATGACATCATCCAGAAGTTTTTCTGCATCGGCATATTGCCCCATCACAAAATATATTTTTGCAAGCAACGATTTTGCCACATATTTGTTTGCCCGGCCACATTTATAGATTGGAGTGGCACTCCATCCTGAACCACTGATATCTTCGGGAAGATTGTCGATTGCATTTTTCAAATCCTTTACGATTTGCTGGTAAATTTCTTCAACCGTTCCACGTTTTAATTCACTAACCACAGAATTGGGTTCAGTTGTGAACGCAATTCCCAGTTTATTTCTGTTTGTTTCGTTATATGGATGACACCATATACGGGCAAGAAAATAATAGGCATAAGCACGGATAAAATACAATTCACCAATCTGTCTTTTATAATTCTGAATATAATCCTGACTGGTAAGGCTCAGATTAAAGGGGTTTCCTGCATTTTCTGTATCGAATGCAATTCCGGCATTTGCACCATAAATTGCGATGTAGAGTGTTGACCACAGATCGGCCATCTGACTTGTCGTATTATCATCAAACCGGCGTTCATACCAGATGGTGTTACAATCATCGAAAAGATCGTTTGAAACAGCCGCAGTCTGGCTACATCCCGACATCATATAATCAAACGATGCAAAGTTTCCACGGGTACGGCCTTCCCATAATACGGAACGGTAACACTCAGAGACCAACTGATCGAATGTCAGTGTTGAAATCCATGGCTTTTCCTGAGGTCTGGGATTTTCAAAGAAACTATCGTTACAGGAAAATATTCCAAGACTAAAAATGGCTAAAAATGATATGATAAATTTATTTACTTTCATGATAGTCTTTTTTTAAAGTTTAAACGAAATACCAAAATTTACTGTACGGGGAACCGGAACAGCATTCAGAGATTCAGGATCGAAACCGGTGTATTCTGTTAAAATAAACAGGTTGCTCCCACCAACATAAACCCGGAGGTTGTTGATTTTAGCTTTTGCCGTAACCTTGCCTGGCAAAGTATATCCCAGTTGCAAATTCTTTAATCGCAGAAAATCTCCGCGTTGAAGTGGGAAGCTGGTATTCTCAATGGTCATGGTATTTCCTCCTGCTGAAGGATTTCCTTCCAGATCAAACGGCACCTTATCGTTTTGGGCGATTCTGCCAAACCTCTTGTCGTCACCCGGTTTCTGCCAATAGTTTCCGATAAGTTCCCGCCCGATGTTTTCAACATCCATCGATATTTTTCCAGCCAGTTTATCATCCATTATCCAGTTTCCTCCTGCAAAGTTGAGTTGAATATTCAGGTCGAACCCTTTAAAGAAAAAGTTATTGGAAAAACCGCCATACCACTTGGGCTGAGGTGTTTTGCCGGAAAGAACAAATTTGTTGTTCCCCGGATTTGTACCAATCATCGGGATTTGTTTTCCTGTGGATTCGGTTACAAATTCTTCATTCCATTTCGTTTTATCCAATTCTTCTTCCATATAAATCCCTGTTTCGGTATTCAAATGGGAATAAAGTGGCAAATAGTAAGTATTCAACGATTCACCCTCCTTACGGATATAAATGTTATTTTGAACAGCTCCTTTTCCTTTTTCCTGTTCATTCAATTTGATAATTTCGTTTTTGTTGGTACTGATATTAAAATCACTCGTCCACCTGAAACCACTTTTTGTGTTCAGGTTAACTGACGAAATATTAAATTCAACACCCCGGTTGCGTAAATCACCAACATTCTTCCAGTTGTAAGCATTATGATACCCCATGGAGGGAGGTACCTGGCACATCATAATCAAATCTTTAATGTCCTGTGAATAAACAGCAAACGAACCGCTTATCCGATCTTTCAGGAAACCAAAATCAAAACCGAAGTCATACGAAGCGGTTGTCTCCCATTTTAAATCAGAACTGCCTGATGGCCCCCAGTTTTGACTGGAGGTTATGGTTGAACCAGCCCAATGTCTTGCATCCAATATGCTCCACTTCATAATCAGCATATCCGATGTCATATTTGTATTTCCTGTTGTCCCGTAGCTTCCTCTCAGTTTCAGGTTACTCAGCCACGAAATATTTTTCATGAAATTCTCTTCACTGATAATCCAGCCTAAACCTGCCGCAGCAAAAGTTGCCCACCGGTTTTCTTTACTTAAGGCCGCATGTCCATCATTTCGGATACTTCCGTTAAAGATGTATTTTCCCTGGTATGCATAGTTTCCTCTTAAAAAGAATCCGGCCATTGACATATCGTTACCTCTGTGACCATCAGCAGTCATAGCCAATGACTTGTCCGGATTAATCAACTCCGGGTAATTAGTGGCTACGTTTTGTCCGCTGGCCGAGCGGTAATAGCTGTAATTTTTAGTTGCCTCACCACCTGCTGTAATATTAATGCTATGGACATCTGCAAACACTCGGTTATAATTTACGGTTCCGTTCCAGGTAAACACAGCCCGGGTCACCGACTTCTCCTGGGCCTCGCTTAGGTTATTTGGCGTCATTAAACCC
>CAZHKI010000252.1:0-1690 GCA_964533365.1 uncultured Maribellus sp.
AGCATCTTCATTTCAAATTCCAACTTTTTATGGTTCCTTGCTGGAATACCGGTTGAGAATGAAACTGAAGCTGAAAAAGCAGCAAACATTCTGATTGGAAAAGGAGTTGAAAAAGTAATCATTACACTGGGTTCGAAAGGCGCTTTTGTGGTTACCAAAACCGAAAAAGTAATGGTCCCTGCTTTTGAAGTCAAAGCTGTTGATACCACCGCAGCCGGCGATACTTTTTGTGGCGCTTTTGCTGTTGCCCTTGTTGAAGGAAAATCGCTGAAAGATTCATTACAGTTTGCCAGCGCTGCCGCAGCTATTTCGGTAACCCGGATGGGAGCCCAGCCATCGGCGCCAACCCGTGGCGAAATCGACAAATTTTTGGCTGATAACTGTTAGGTAAACATCACCCAAACGGTTGCAATCAGAATTTTTGAAGTAAAAAATCAGAAAAGTTGAAGTAGCCGATCAGTTTTTTTGAAGTAGTTAATCAGAAAAATTGAAGCAACAAATCAGTTCGGAAGTTTTTTTGCTTTGCTTGGAATTTCAGATCTTCGTGTTTGTATATTTGAAATAAAAAATTGGTTGCTGGAGCAGCATTCCAAAATAATGAAAGTATAGTTTTTTTTAGAAGAAGAGTTAGAGTTAATTAAGCCGTCCCGGAAATCCTTTCCGGGATGGCTTTTTTTTGCACATATTTATCTGAAAAGGTTAGAATGCCCCAGGTTTATATTTTTCGGGGATTTCCGAAAATAATATTTAGTAATGATTAAGGAAACATTACACTGGAATGAAAATGGACTCATTTCAAAGCCGGGAAATAAAACACCGCCCTTATCCTGGAAGATGCCCAAGGAAATAAATTCAGATAACGAAACCGCTCTGCATTGAGAATACTGCAGAGCGGTTTCAGTCATTATTGACCTATTATTTTAATCAGTTTTCCCTGCTGGACCTGGTCGGTTAGTTCCAGATTGTTCAGCAGCGCAAGTTCTTTCAACTGACTTTCGGGAACACTAAAACTTCTGAGCGTTTCGGCAAGGGTTCCGGTGCGCCGTACCTGCTGTATTTTTATCCGTTTGGGTTTGACGTTCAGTTTTGATGAATCGGTTAAGCGGTTGAAGTTTACCATCGTTGATTCGAACATGCGGTAGTAGGTATTAAAATCGGCGTCGGATGCTACCCCGTGAAAAACGAAAATGTTCTCGTTATACTGGATAAAATACGACATCACTTTCAGGGTTTGCTGTGCGCCGGTTTGAGCGTTTTGTGAAACCTGCTGCGAAAGGGTGGCAAGGGCAGGAAACCCGTTTATCGTTACTTTTTTGTTGTCGAGAACATTGAGGTTGAGTGAAGAAAGGGTTTGCTGGGCGGCTTCATCAAGGTTTTTTTGCTGTGCCAGTGTAAAAATGATGACGGCTTTTCCGTCGGCCGGGGCCATTTGAACCTGCAGCGGGGAGTTTTGCAGTGTCCAACCCGAAGGTACCGGATATCTGAATTTCAGTTCCGGATGATAAAAAGTATTGGCTTCCACAAATCCCTGGCGCGGATCATCGCCATAAACCAGCCCGTCAATCATCCGCAGGTAGTTGTCGCCGTTGACAGCCCACGACGGATAGCTTAACTGGTTTTGCCATTCGGAAGCCTGTTGTTTGACCGAATTGTAGCGGTCGCCCGGATCGGGGTGGGTGGATAAAAACGT
>CAZHKI010000252.1:1700-6111 GCA_964533365.1 uncultured Maribellus sp.
TGGGGACCCCGCCATGCTCTTCACCCATCGACATTTTGTTGAGGACCTGGAAGAAATCGGCCATCTTTTGGGCATCGTATCTGATTTTCGAAGTATATTCCACTCCCAGCCGGTCGGCTTCGCGTTCGTTGTCGCGGCTGAATTTCAGAAACAGAAGTTGCATGCCTTGCAAAGCGTAGTCGGAAAACTGGCGGAACTGTTCCGAAGCAATCATCCCTCCCACCAGCAGGAGCTGCCCTAACTGCTGTTTGCTTTGCTGGCTGGCCGAGTGTCGCGCGGTGATGTGCCCCATTTCGTGTCCCAGTACCCCAATCAATTCTGCTTCGTTGTTGAACTGGGCCAGAATTCCCCGGGTTAAGTATATGAAGCCGCCTGGAACGGCAAAGGCATTTACTACCGGTGAATCCAGAATTTTAAAATGATATTCCAGATTCGGGCGGTGCGAAATTTTTCCCATTTCCACACCTCTTTCCTGGATAAAAGATAAAAGTTTGGCATCCTGATATTCCCCAAAAGTGGAGATAACCGTCGGATCGTATTGTATCCCCAGTGCAACTTCCTGCGCTTCCGACATCAGCATTAACTGTTTCTTCCCGGTTACCGGGTTTACCGCACACGAGGGGACGAACAAAATGGCTGACAGCATCAGCGCTAATTTTGTAAGGATTTGAACGTGTTTCTTCATTATTTCAATTTTTATGTTTTGTTTACTTCTCTGAACTTGTAAGGGTTAATTCCAGATTCATTTGCTCTTTTGTCCGTATTTCTTAGTTTTATGAATTGGATTATAAATATCGGTATTTATTTTATCCCGTTTCTTATGTTTTCAAAAAAATCAACGGTTTGTTTTTATTACCTGATTTTGTTTTCGGTGGTAGCTTTTTCTCAACCAGCCGGCCAGGTATTTATTGATGTGTTTGATCTGCAGCGGCATATGGAATTTCTGGCTTCCGACAGTCTGATGGGACGAAATTTCAACACGAAAACCGACGGGCTTGGAATTGCTTCGGATTATCTGAAAAAATCAGTGGAATCGATGGGATTAAAACCGGGAGGCCAATGTTTTTTCCAATCAGTGGATATGGTTTCGGTAAAAACCAATAAAGAGGAGACTTTTCTGGAAGTTTTGGGCATAAACGGGAAACCGGCTTGGGTAACCCATTCGCTGTTAAAACTGGAAGGGGGCTACGGAAATTTCGAATTTGAAAACGACGAAATTGTTTTCGCCGGGTTTGGCTGGAAAAATAATTCGGTGAATTTTGAATTTCCCGGATTGGACCTGGCCGGGAAAGTGATTTTGCTGGCCGAAGGGAAGCCGGACTTTTTTTTAAAGGAAGGTTTTTCGAAGCGGGAACAGAAAGTGGAACAGTTAAAATACCAGGCGCTGGCAGGTAAAAATGTCAAAGCGGTAATCGTGGTTTCTCTTTCAAAAGACGGCAAGAACAGTACTTTCAGTCAAATGGAATACAGGCTGTATCGCCAGTGGTACAATTTAAAAGACAGGCTGGAACCGACTGCCGGAGTTCCGGTTTTTATGACAACTCCCAATTTTCCCGACGCTTTGCTGGGCGGAAAGGGAAAATACCGGAAGTACCTGTCTTCGGTTGCAAAGGGAAAGCATACCGGATTGGTTCCCATCAAAAATGTGAAGTGGAAAGGGAAATTATCGGAAGAGGTAAAAGATTTAAACGGCCGGAACGTAGTTGGAATTTTGGAAGGTTCTGACCCGGAATTGAAAACTGAATGTGTGGTTTTTCTGGCGCACTACGATCATCTTGGCATCGCAGATAACCATGATATTTTTAATGGCGCCGACGATAACGCCTCAGGAACGGCAGCCCTGCTCGAAATTGCCGGGGCATTTTCAAAACTGGAGGTGAAACCCCGGCGTAGTATCGTTTTTTTATGGGTCACTGCGGAAGAATTCGGGATGTTCGGGTCAAAATATTATGTGGACCATCCGGCGTTTCCGATGGAAAAAACGTTGGCCTGCATCAACCTCGATATGGTGGGACGTGTTTACGAACCGCGCGACTCGGTTTGGGATCATTCTCCAAAACGAGTGAAAGATTTCGATGGGTTATATACCCTGACCAACAGCATTTGCCCCGGGCTCACTGAAATCAGCGATTCGGTATGTGGCAAACTGGGATTGGTTCCCGACCACTCGCTGCCCGAAAGTTTTCTCTACAACAGCGACCACTATCATTTTCATAAAAACCAGGTTCCGGTTCTGTCCATTTCAACCGGTTACCACGCCGATTTCCACAAACCCACCGACGAAATCCGTAAAATCAGTTTCAGCAAATTAAAACGGGTTGCCGATTATGCTTTTGGGGTCGGTTACGCTGTTGCCAGTCAAATCAAATCAACCGAAATGGATGCTCCGCTTCCGGCAGGCCGAAATTAAAGTTCATGATAATTTGATTCTTTCAGATAGAAACAATATGTATATCCTCCCTGCATTTTGTTATCTTAGTTGGCTAAAATTCCAAAAAGAATGATCAAAATTGTTTTATACCCGTTCTCACTGTTGTACGGACTGGTGGTTTATTTTCGAAACCGCTTTTACGATCTGAACTTTCTGAAATCGGTTGAATTTGATATTCCGGTCATTTCCATTGGGAATATTACCGTGGGTGGAACAGGTAAAACACCGCACGTAGAATACCTGGCCGGGTTGTTTAAAGACCGCTTCAGAGTGGCAACCCTGAGCCGCGGTTATAAGCGGAAAACCAAAGGATTTCAATGGGTTGAAACCACTTCTTCGGTAAACGAGGTAGGGGACGAACCGCTGCAAATCAAACAAAAATTCCCTGAAATTTCAGTATCGGTTTGTGAAAACCGGGTGGTTGGCGTGAAAAAACTGTTAAATCCCGGAAATGAAAATATCCCCGATGTTGTCCTGTTAGACGATGCATTCCAGCACCGGCGCATCACCCCGGGAATCAACATCCTGCTTATCGATTACAACCGGCCACTGAAGGAAGACTTGCTGTTGCCGGCCGGCCGCCTGCGCGAGGGAAAAGCACAGATACGCCGTGCAAATGTGATTATTTTCACCAAATGCCCGGGCGAAATTACACCCATCATGCGCAGGATCATGCAAAAGGAAGTCCGTTTGAAACCCTACCAGGAACTTTATTTCACCACACTGGAATATGAAACGCTCCGGCCGGTTTTCTCAGCTCCGGAAATCAATCCTGAATTATTACAGAAAAAGCGGTATTCCATTCTGGCGGTTGCAGGAATTGCCTCGCCTTCGGTCGTTTTTCAATACCTTGAAAAACAGGCAGCTCAATTGGTAACCTTGTCATTTTCCGACCATCACCACTATTCGGCTGCTGATATTCAAACCATTCTACGTAAATTTGAGGCATTGAAAACGGAGGGAAAAATTGTGGTAACCACTGAAAAGGATGCCATTCACCTGCGCGAAATGACCGGAATGCCGGACGAACTGAAAGAAGTTCTCTATTATTTACCGGTAAAGGTGAGGTTTCTCGACGATGAAGGAAAATTGTTCAATAAAAAGATAATCAGCTATGTTGGAGAAAATAAAAGCAACCGCGAATTATATCAACGAAAGAATCAACGCCATTCCTGAAATCGGGATTATTCTGGGTACCGGGCTCGGTGGATTGGTCAGCGAAATTGAGATTCTCGATTCCATTCCGTATGCTGAAATCCCGAATTTCCCGGTTTCCACTGTTGATGGCCATGCCGGCCGCTTAATTTACGGGATGCTGGGCAACAAAAAAGTGCTGGCCATGCAGGGCCGTTTTCATTATTACGAAGGATACGATATGAAGCAAGTAACCTTCCCCATCCGAGTATTTAAGGCATTGGGCATCGAGTACCTCTTTGTATCGAACGCCGCGGGTGGAATGAACTCCTCGTTCGACGTGGGTGATATCATGCTCATTGAAGACCATATCAACCTGTTCCCCGAGCACCCGCTCCACGGGAAAAACCACAACGAGCTGGGCACCCGCTTCCCGGATATGAGTGAAGCATACAATAAAAAGCTCCGTCTACTGGCGATGGAGACTGCAAAGGAGAAAGATATCAAACTACAGCACGGGGTCTATATCGGCCTGCAAGGGCCCACTTTCGAAACGCCGGCCGAATATAACTTCCTACGCATTATCGGGGGCGACGCTGTGGGCATGTCCACGGTCCCCGAGGTGATCGTGGCCAACCACGCGGGGATGAAGGTGTTGGCCTTCTCCATCATCACCGACTTGGGCGTAATTGGTAAGATTGTAGAGGTGTCGCACGAAGAAGTACAAGAAGCAGCCAAGATTGCCCAGCCTAAAATGGCGGAGATCATGCGTACCATTATTCAGCGAATTTAACTCGTTTTTTTAACTTACAAGAGGGTTTCTCTACATGCTCGAAGGAAACAGGG
>CAZHKI010000253.1:0-6108 GCA_964533365.1 uncultured Maribellus sp.
AACTGGGCCTCGCCAAGGCGGTACAACAACAGGAATCCCAGAATAACCCAGATATCTTTTTTTTGAAAATAGGCTTTGAACGTTTCAGCAAAACCGGCAAGTATATTTTTAAAACTTTCGGATGCCTGTGTTATGTCTTCGGAAGGGCGGGGAAGGAAAAATTTATGATAACCCGCTAACAAAACAAACAGGATGGCAACTACAGCAAATGTAAATGCCCATGCCAACTGAATGGGATTTCCAATTGCCATTTTCGATAAAAGATTTGAATTTTCGAGAAACCCTGCCAGAATAACCAGAATTCCCTGGCCGGTAATCATGGCCAGCCGGTAAAAGGTATTGCGGATGCCTACGAAAAAAGCCTGCTGGTTTTCGTTCAGCCCCATCATGTAAAAGCCGTCAACGGCAATGTCGTGCGTGGCCGAGCTAAAGGCCAGCAACCATAAAAAAGCCAGCGAACCCTGGAAAAAAAACGTAGTGGGCAGTGTAAAAGCAACCCCGGCCAATCCGGCGCCAATAAACAACTGCATCGTTACTATCCACCATCGTTTGGTTTTGAACAACTCCACCAGTGGGCTCCAAAACGGTTTGATTACCCATGGCAAATAGAGCCAACTGGTGTAAAATGCAATTTCTGAATTCGAAATATCGAGCCGCTTGTACATAATAACCGAAACGGTCATTACCACAATGTAGGGCAACCCTTCGGCAAAATATACAGTGGGTATCCAGGCCCAGGGATTTCGGGTTTTCGTTGATTTTTGGTTCATTTCTCAGTTCGTTTTGAAAAGCTGGTTTTTCAGAACAGGTAAATTTTGAAAAAAAAATCCACATTTCAGGCAGAATCAGTTTTGATTTAATTCGTTATTTTGGCACACATCAAATCGTTACCCATGTTAATTAATCATTTTCTGCTGTTTGCCTGCATTTATTTCATTTTTTTATCAGCCAGTGCACAACAACCCGATCCTGCCCGTCAGTGGTTTATGTACCGTGGAAATTATGCCGGGGGTGTGTTGGACAAAGCCCGTTTGCCCGAAAAATGGGATGCCCGAACCGGAGAAAATATAGCCTGGAAAACAAAAATTCCCGGACTGGGGCATTCATGCCCGGTGGTTTGGGGCGACCACATTTTTGTAACATCGGCTGTCGGCGCCGGCGACAAAGGCGAAGTGGTAACCGGAATTTACGGCTCCATTCAACCCGTTTCCGATTCTTCGGCACATGAGTGGAAACTGTTTTGTATCGACAAAAAGACTGGAACGGTCAACTGGGAAAAAACAGCCTGCAAGGGAATCCCGAAACAGAAACGTCATCCCATGTCGTCACACGCTAATTGCACACCGGCTACCAATGGCGAATATGTGGTCGCATTTTTTGGTTCCGAAGGTTTGTATTGTTATAATATGAAAGGCGAATTGCAGTGGCAAAAAGATTTTGGAAATTTACAATCGGTTTTCTTTTTGGTTGAAAGCGCCGAATGGGAGTTTGCCAGTTCACCGCTTATTCACGAAAATGTTGTGGTTATCCAGTGCGATGTGTTGAAAAATTCGTTTCTGGCAGCTTACGATTTGGCTACCGGAAAAGAGCTCTGGAAAAAACAGCGCGACGAATTTCCCGGCTGGTGCACACCCAATATTTATTTCGATGATGGCAAAGCCCGGATTGCCGTGAATGGATATAAACACCGGGGCGGTTACGATTTTTCGACTGGCGAAGAGATTTGGAAAATGTCGGGAGGCGGCGATATTCAGATTCCAACACCTGTGGTGGGCGGCGACTTGGTTTATTTCAACAGCGCACATGGTAAATTTTCGCCGGTTATGGCCATCCGGAAAAACGCAAAAGGCGATATTACCCTTGCCGAAAATGAGACATCCAACAGCGGTGTTCAATGGTCGCATTGGCGGGGTGGATCGTATATGGGAACCATGCTGGTTTATAACGGTTATTTATACAACGCTGCCTGGAATGGGAAACTGACCTGTTACGATGCACTGACCGGTGAGGAGATGTATTCGGAGAAAGTGGGAAAAGGAAACAGTTACACGGCATCGCCGGTTGCTGCCGACGGAATTGTTTATATTGCCGATAACGACGGCGTGGTCAGTTCGGTTAAAGCAGGGCCTCAATTCGAAGTGCTTCACGAAAATTATCTTGGCGAAACCCTGATGACAACTCCCGCCATTGCCGAAAACTATCTGTTTTTCAGAACCGTTGATCAACTGGTTGCCGTTTCTGATAAAGGAAGAAATCCCTGAATTATTTTCTGTTTTCTTAATCTTGGGATAACGTTGCCATTCCGCTTTTCATTTTACGGATATTTGTTTTACTTTCGCTGATCAATTTTTTAAAGAATAAAATGTGGTATAAGGTTTCCGGGATCATCCTTAGAAATAAAATACTTCTGCTTACCATCGTGGCAGCCATTACGGTTTTTTTAGGTTATCATGCCCGGAAAGTGGAAATGTCGTATGAACATTCATCGTTATTACCCAGAAAAGACAAGGCATTTGAAGATTATCAGCATTTTGTGGATGTTTTTGGCGAAGAAGGGAACCTGATTATTGTTGGGGTACAGGATCCGGACTTTTTTAAATACAACCATTTCACCCGCTGGCAGAAATTGTGCAACGAACTGGCAACTATCGAAGGTGTTGAAGATTTATTGTCGGTTTCGAATACCTACAACCTGGTAAAAAATACAGAAGAACGCCGGTTCACCATTCAAAAAATTTTCCCCGATACCATTCAAAGTCAGGAAGAACTGGATCAGTACGCCGCTATTTTTAAAAGTCTTCCTTTTTATCACAAAACAGTTTACAACAAAGATACTGACGCTTATTTACTGGCCATTACCGTAAATAAGGATAAAATGCAAAGCAAGGAACGCGAGCAGATGGTCCGGATGATACAAAAAACCTGTCAGAGATTCGAGAAAGATGAACAGGTTAAGCTTCATTATTCCGGATTACCATACATCCGGGTGGTCAGTGCCATTAAAATCAGGATGGAACTTTATATGTTCAGCGCGCTGGCCTTGTTGATTTGCATCATCGTTTTGTTTTTATTCTTTCGTTCGTTTAAAGCAGTATTCTTTCCGGTACTGATTGTATTAATTGGGGTTGTATGGGCGCTGGGGATGCTGTCGCTGTTCGGGTATAAAATTACCCTGCTTTCAGGCATGATCCCCCCGTTGCTGATTGTTATCGGAATCCCGAACAGCATTTACATGCTGAATAAATTTCACCATGAGTATGTGAGCCATGGCAATAAAATAAAAGCCCTGCAACGGGTTATTATCAAAATCGGGAATGCCACATTTCTGACCAACCTGACCACGGCTTCCGGCTTTGCCACGTTTGTCATCGTAAAAAGCGACCTGCTGAAGCAGTTTGGTATTGTGGCCTCACTCAACATTATGGGGCTGTTTTTCCTTTCACTGTTGCTTATTCCCATTATTTTCAGTTTTATTAAACCGCCATCGCCCAAGCACGTGGGGCACCTGAATAATAAATTTGTTTCGCGCATTATCGCCCATTTGATAACCATCACACAACATCACAGGCAGAAGGTGTATGTTATCACCGTTTTAATTATAGGGTTGGGGATTTACGGCATAACGCTGATCAAGAGCTCGGGATACATGGTTGATGATATCCCGGAACACGACCCGATTTATGTCGATTTGAAGTTTTTTGAAAGCAATTTCGACGGATTGATGCCGCTTGAAATTATGGTCGACACAAAAAAACCGGGCGGAGTGATGCAGTTGTCAACCTTTCAAACCATCGATCGGTTTGAAAAGCGGCTGGCTGAATATCCCGAACTGTCGCCTTCCCTGTCGCTGCTGAACTTGTTGAAATTTTCGAAACAGGCTTTTTACAATGGGCACGAAAATTATTACAGCCTGCCCAACAACCGCGAAAAGAATTTTATTTTACAATATGCCTCATTGGGAGAAGAAAATGCCAGCCTGTTGCATTCGTTCCTCGACAGCAGCCAGCAAATTACCCGCATCAGTATCCGCATGAAAGATGTGGGAACCCAAAAAATGGAAGAACTGTACACTCATTTCAATGCCGATATTGACTCCATTTTTACTTCCGATAACTATAATGTTACGGTAACCGGTTCGAGTGTTACTTTTTTTAGGGGAACTCAGTATTTATTGAAGAATCTCTTCCAGAGCCTTGCATTGGCAATCTTTCTGATTTCCTGTTTTATGGCGGTTATGTTTTCGTCCTGGAGAATGGTTGTTTTGTCGCTTGTTCCCAATGTGATCCCGCTAATTTGTACCGCAGCGGTTATGGGCCTTACCGGAATCCCCATCAAAGCGTCAACCATTTTGGTGTTTAGCATAGCATTTGGTATTTCGGTTGACAACACCATTCATTTTCTGGCCAAATACCGGCAGGAACTTAATGCCACAGGTTGGGATATCGGGCAATCCGTCATCAGGGCGCTGAAAGAAACCGGAGTAAGTATGTTATATACTTCGGTGGTCTTGTTTTTTGGGTTTGGTATTTTTGCATTATCGAGTTTTGGAGGCACAGTGGCCATGGGCGTTTTGGTTTCGCTGGCGCTGCTCATTGCCGTAACATCGAATTTAATCCTGTTACCGTCCTTATTGCTGGGCCTCGAAAGGTTGACCACCACCAAATCGTTCAAAGAACCTTTGTTGCATATTTACGACGAGGAAGAAGATATTGAACTGGAGGAACTTGAAATTGAACACCATCACATCAATAAAGACTGAGAATGTTTACGTTCGATGAATTACAGGGAATTGTTGATGTTGAAATCCGGCAACGAATAAAAGCGATGATTGACAGAAATCCGGCAGCGCTTTATTTGCCGGTGGAATATACCATGGAAATGGGAGGGAAAAGGTTGCGCCCGGTTCTTTTGCTCATGGCCTATAATCTTTTTTCCAACGAAATCACAAGGGCGCTTCCTGCAGCGGTTGCCGTTGAAGTTTTTCACAATTTCACCCTATTGCACGACGATATCATGGACAAAGCTGATATACGGCGCAACCGTCCGACGGTACATAAAAAATTCAGCGAAAACAGTGCTATCCTTTCCGGCGATGTAATGGCTTTTCTGTCGTACGACTATTTATTTGCCTGTCAGTCGGAGCGGATAACCGATGTGGCCCGGTTGTTTTCGACAACTGCCATTGAAGTGTGCGAAGGTCAGCAATACGATATGGATTTTGAAAACCGGCTCGATGTTTCGGAAGAAGAATATATCGAAATGATCAGGCTGAAAACAGCCGTTTTACTGGGTTGCAGCTTAAAAGCCGGCGCTTTACTGGCTAATGCGGACGACCATTTGGCCAGCCGGTTGTATGAATTTGGTATCAACCTGGGTTTAGCATTTCAGTTACAGGACGATTTGCTCGATACATTTGGGGACCAGGTTACGTTTGGGAAAAAAATCGGTGGCGATATTCTGGCCAATAAAAAAACCTGCCTTTTGATCAAAGCCCTTGAACTGGCTTCCGAAAAACAATTGGCAGAATTAAAACAGTGGCTCGAAAGCAAAAGTTTTGATCCCCGGCAGAAAGTTAATGCAGTAAAAGATATTTATAATCAACTGGATATAAGGAAATATACTGAAGAAAAAATTAATACTCTTTTTCAGACATCGGCTGTCATACTCCATGAAATTGATATTCCTGAAACAAAAAAATTACAGCTTGAAAATTTAAGCCGGGCAATGCTGAGACGCGATCGTTAAGAATGGTTTGTGCAGCTTAAATTCAGGATATTTCGTTGCAAACGAATCAAAACAATACTAAATTTGTTTGACTTTACTTTTATCTGGTAACTTAAACCAATTGTAAATTATTATATCAATGACTCAAAGCATAGGAAAAATCATACAGGTAATCGGCCCCGTGGTTGATGTGAGTTTTGAGCGTGCCGACAACGAACTTCCTGCAATCAATGAGGCTCTTGAGATCATTAGGGAAGGGAAGGAAAACCTGATTATTGAATGCCAGCAACACATTGGCGAAAATAACATCCGTTGTATTGCCATGGATGCCACCGATGGTTTAAAAAGAGGGATGAAAGTGGTTCCGACCGGCAATCCCATCAT
>CAZHKI010000254.1:0-6055 GCA_964533365.1 uncultured Maribellus sp.
AGCCGAAATTTTGGTAGGAAGTTTTACGTCCAACCCCCAACGGGCAATATCCATTTCGTGAACGCCCTGGTTGCCCATGTCGCCGTTTCCATATTCCCAGTTCCAGTGCCAGTTGTAGTGGAAGCGGTTTGGATTGAACGGGCGTTTGGGCGCCGGCCCCAGCCACAAGTCGTAATGAACGCCGGCAGGAACAGGCGCGTCGGGCGTTTTTCCAATGGTGTCGCGCCATTTGTAACATAATCCTTTGGCCAGATAAACCTCGCCCAGTTTTCCCGAGTGAAGGTAATCGGCCATGGAAATGGCACAGGGATTACTGCGCTGTTCGGCACCATCCTGTACAATAACCTTATATTTTTTGGCTGCTTCCACCAGTTTTTGTCCTTCGTAAATGTTGTGGCAGCAAGGTTTTTCAACCGAAACATGTTTTCCTGCCTGAATGGCCCAAATAGCGGCCAGCGCATGCCAGTGATTGGGCGTTACCACCGAAACAGCATCAATGTCTTTGTTTTCGAACAATTTGCGCATATCGGTGTAAATCAGTGGTTCTTTCTGGTTTTTGTCGGTAAAATGTTTTTTTATCCGTTCAGCAAACAGGTTTTCATCCACATCACAAAGAGCGGCTACCTGAACATTTTCCAGTTTTTGATATTCCTGAATGTGGCTTTGTCCCATTCCCCGGATACCAATTACGGCAACATTTACCCGGTCGTTGGCGCCTTTCCAGTTGCTGCCACTTAAAATTGTAGGGAAAGAGGTGACGGCGAGGCTGCCGGCTGCCGTGGTTTTTATAAATTTTCTTCGTTCCATGTTTTTGATTCGATTTTTTGTTTATTGTCCGGAAAATCAGAGTTTTCTGATTTTAATATTTCTAAAAAAAACTTCGCTTTCGTGATCCTGCAGCAGGATGTGCCCTTCAGGATGAAGGCCATAATTTTCCACATTTTTGAATTTACTGGCGGCAATTTTTTGTTTAAAGCCGTCGCTGAAGCGGTCGTATTGCAGAATTTTCTTCCCGTTCAGCCAGTGTTCCGTTTTTCCGTTTCGTGAAACAATTTTGCTTTG
Source organism: uncultured Maribellus sp. (assembly GCA_964533365.1). Taxonomy (GTDB): domain Bacteria; phylum Bacteroidota; class Bacteroidia; order Bacteroidales; family Prolixibacteraceae; genus Draconibacterium. The sequence goes on from CAZHKI010000254.1 coordinate 1,063, forward strand.
ATTCCATTCGCCCAGTTTATTCGGTTTTTTGTTTACCGACGCCGGGTAAAGTTCGTAGGCAGAGCCCAGGGTGTGATAATCGTTGGGTTTCATTTTCCCCGAAATCATCCATTCGTGGTTGACATCGTCGAGCATCTGGTATTCAATGCCATAACCATAACCGCCGGTATCGCCTTCGCGTTCGGTAACAAAGTATTTTAACCCCGAATTGGCACCGGGTTGGGTGAGTCTCCATTCCCACACCAGTTCGAAATTGCCGAATTTCTCGGTGGTAATGATACTGCCTCCGCCGTCGCCGGTACACAGGATGGAATTGTCTTTTACTATCCAACCTTTTTCGGGGAAGGTTTTTTGATTAACACCGCGCCATCCCTCTGTATTTTTCCCGTTAAACAGGAGTATCCAGCCTTGATTTACTTCCTTTTTGGAAAGAGTGTTCTGTGCAATCGCTGTTGAAGTCCCAACCATCAGCGATGTGCAAACGGAAAAAATGATGAATGTTCTTTTTAAAATGTTCATGATTCTGGTTTTTGTTTCGCCTAAAATATAAAAAACAGTAGTATATACAGTCATTTGAATCGCTTAATGCAGTACCGCTTCTGCTATTCCTAATTTTTAGGATTTTCATCCCGGGTGTAAAAACGGGTGGTTGGGTAGGCAAACTGAATATCGTTTTGGTTTTTAAACCGCTGCAGGACATCTTCCCAAATGGCGCTTTCGGTACCCCGTCGCTGGCGGGGATTGCATAAGTAACGGATGGTAAGGCGGACTCCGTATTCCTGTATTTTGGTGTAAACAATTGGGGTAAGGTGTTTGTAATAAACCATATAATTTTTACTGGCTTCGAAAATGTCGTTTTCGGCAGTTTTGCTTAAGGATTCAGCGTGATGGGTAACCACATCCAGCAGAATGGTTTTTGCTTTTTCCCAGTTGCTTTCGAATGTAAGCCTTACAGGAATTTCATTCCAGATGTAATCGAACCCGGTGCTGTAATTGGCCTGGGGTTCAAGAAAAACTTTTCCGTTGGGCAGGTGAATCAGCCTTCCGGTGCTTTGGTCGGCATCGACCCAGTTGCCAATTTCGAGGATGGTAAACTGAAAAATTCGGATGTCGATAACATCGCCGGCATGTTCGCCAATCTGAATCCGATCGCCAACAATGAATGGTTTACGGAATGTGATAAAAAACCATCCGGCCAGGTTGGTCAATGGATCTTTCAGGGCAATGGCCAGCCCGGCAGAGAACAGTCCGAGAAAAGCGCCAAATTGCTTGAATGCCGGCAACCATACGGCACCAATGAGTATAATGCCAACAAAAGGGGTCAGCAGCGAGAGTGATCTTTTCCATTGATAACGGGTTTTTACGTTTTTAGTTTGTCTCCAGACAATCCGTAAAATCGTCATCCGGATAATCCACAGCAGGAGAATCAGTACCAGAGAAACAACAATTTTGTGTTGGGTTTCGATGTTGATTCCAACAGAAAATGAGAGATACTCGCGGATTGTATTCATCGTACCAAAATTTTTTTCGAAAAATGTGGTCGAGGAAGTTACGAAAAAAAATCAATTGGTTCAACCGTTATTTACAATCTGCTTTATGGCTTCGTTTACTGGTGTTGGTTTGATTTTAAAAACCGTTTCAATTTTTGAACTGTCAAAATTATAATCCCGATCAAACTGGTAAAGCATTTCAACAAATTCTTTCATAACCGGGTTGAAAAGCCCCAGCATTTTAATCATAAACCGCGAAGCCAGCTGTATTTTAGGTTCAACGCCAATTTCTTTAGCAATTGCTTCGACCCATTCTTTCCCGGTTAAAGGTTCAACTGTGGGCAAATGCCAGATTTGCCCGTAAGCGCTCTCCGTATTTCCAAGCAGAGCAGTTGCCTTAGCAGCATCAGGTGTATAAGTGTAATTGTGTTTATATTTTGCAGAACAAAACCAGATTGCCTTTTTCCCCTTTTTTAGGTTTTTGAGAACGGTTTCAATGAGAACACTATTGTTAATTCCGGGGCCGTAAAAATCGGCTGCACGGGCAATTAATGCATCAAGCGTTCCGGCTGAAATTTCATCCAGAATCATATGTTCCAGTTTTGCCCTTACTTTACCTTTCCGGCTCGATGGGAGTATTTCAGTTTCCTCGGTCATCGGGTCAAGTTTTTCGGGGTTCAGCATGTACATATTATCGAAAAAAACAAGCCTGGTTTTATGGATTTTGCAAGCTGAAATTACATTTCCAATTACCAGCGGCCATTGCTCTTCCCAAATCCTGGCCTTGTACGGCAGTCCGGCGACAAGATAAGCCACTTCAGCACCTTTAACTGCATTTTCAACCATTTCGGGCTGAAGCAAATCGCATTTTACGAGTTCATTATCTTCGTTTACTTTTATTGGGTTCCGGCTGGCGAGTCTTACTTTCCCGGTGTAATTTTTTAATTCAGTGGCTAAATCTTTTCCGATTGCCCCTCCTGATCCTAATATTACCTGCATTGTTTTATTTTTTATTCATGAATATCAAGTTTTCTGTTTTAAAAATTACAACCAGTCTTTTCTTTTAAAATAATATAACATGGCTGCTGCAAGAATGAGCATTCCTCCCCACATAATAAAGTAACTGTATTGAAAATGTAATTCGGGCAGATAATCGAAATTGGTTCCATATACTCCGACAATAAAAGTAAGCGGGATAAAGATGGATGCAAAAATGGTGAGTACTTTCATAACATCGTTCGTGCGGTTTCCAACATTTGCATGGTAAATGTTCAGGTAATCGTTGGTTATGTTGTAGTAAATTTCTACAGCTTCAAGTGCCTGAGTGGATAAATCCTGCAAATCTTTCAAAAACGAAAGCGTTTTCCGGTTGAGGAATTCAGAATCGGATTTAATCAATGCCAGCATCATTTCCTTTAGCGGGAAAATATTTTTGCGGATATAACTTACATTTTTCTTAAGGTGAAAAATCTTCTGAACAATTTCCTTTTTTGTTCCGGTAAATACTTGTTCCTCCATTTCCTCAATAACTGTACCGAGGTTTTCAATACATTGAATATAGCCATCAACCAGAGTGTCGATTAAAACGTAAGCAAAATAATCAGCACCCGAATGGCGAAGCCTTCCGTTTCCATTGCGGAGCCTGGTGCGAACCGGGTCGAAATAATGGGCTACCCTTTCCTGAAAAGTTATTACATAGTTACTGCCAATTACAATGGCAATATGGTCTCCTGCCACACGAGAAATTTCGTGCTTGTATTCCATTACTTTCAGAAATACAGTAAGGTTGTTTTCGTTTTCAATTAGCTTCGGGCGCTGGTCAGTATTCAAAATATCTTCCAGTTCAAGTAATGGAATACTAAACATCTGGCCAACTTTTTCAATCAGTTCAATATCCTGCAACCCATAAATATTCAGCCATAAAACAGTGTTTCCAGGTAAATTGGCAGGAATTTCATCAAGCAATTCAATTTGTCTTTCTGAAAGAAAATCGCGGTTAAAAACAGTCAGGTGCAATTCTGACTTTTCCATTTTTTTGTTTCCGATAAAAATCAGAGACCCGGGCGATGTTCCATGCGAAACCAGCCGGCTTTTTAAAAAACGTGCCATGATTCATTCGTTTATTTTCATTCTATTCTTTTCGGTTTCATTACTCATTCAAATAGAACAAGACTAATTCATAATCATATGAAATTTCATTAATCTGAAAAATCGAAAGAAGAATCAATAGGTCACATATTTTGCATACCCCGTTTCCACCAGTTCGTCGTTCAGGGTAATTTCCTTATCGGCCAGCCATATAGTTCCCACATAACGGCCATATTTTTCAGTAACCTTTTCGGTTTCCAGCAAAATTTCGTTGTTGTTAGCTTCCAATCGCTGTTCAACATACTTTTTTGCAGCCAAACCTTTCAGGTATTCATCTGAATCTTTTTTCACGTTGAAAGTTTCGGGGGTGTTAATGTTTGCCAGCCTTATCCGCTGGTAGGTGGTGATTTTAAAACCCAAATCGATGATTACATCAAGCGTGTCGCCATCCACAACTCGCTCCACTACTGCTTTGTACTGATACATATTTTATTGTTTTATAAAAGCAAGTTAAGGTAATTTTGCGACTTGTACCAGATTTGAATGTTACAAATTAGCCAGTTGAAATGGATTATTGTGAAAAAAATCCTTTTAAGAAATAAAAATGATACTGGGTTTTGTGGGGCCGTTGAATTAAAATATCTACGAAATGGATTTGAATTAAAAAAGCTGCCTGAAATTCAGACAGCTTTTTGGTTTTATCCTAAATAAGATTTTAGCAGTTTGCTTCGCGAAGTGTGTCGTAGTCTTCGGATAGCTTTCTCCTTGATTTGCCGGACCCGTTCACGGGTGAGCCCAAATCTTTCGCCAATTTCCTCGAGGGTCATTTCCTGGCAGCCAATTCCAAAAAACAAACGGATAATATCGCTTTCTCTTTCGGTTAAAGTGGCTAAAGCACGGTGGATTTCCTTGGCCAGCGACTCCATAATCAGGCTCCGGTCGGCATTTGGCGAATCGTTGTTCACCAGAACGTCGAGCAGGCTGTTGTCTTCGCCATCCACAAACGGGGCGTCAACCGAAACATGCCGTCCTGAAACCCGAAGGGTGTCGGCAACTTTGTCGGCAGGAAGTTCCAGCGAATCGGCCAGTTCTTCGGGCGACGGTTTGCGTTCGTGTTCCTGTTCGAATTTGGAGTATGCTTTGTTTATTTTATTTAACGAACCTACCTGGTTTAACGGCAAACGGACAATACGCGATTGTTCGGCCAATGCCTGGAGTATGGATTGACGAATCCACCAAACGGCATAGGAAATGAATTTGAACCCACGGGTTTCGTCGAATTTTTCGGCGGCTTTAATTAGCCCCAGGTTCCCTTCATTAATTAAATCGGGTAAGCTAAGTCCTTGATTTTGATATTGCTTTGCAACTGAAACGACGAATCGTAAATTGGCCCTGGTGAGCTTTTCCAAAGCAGC
>CAZHKI010000255.1:0-556 GCA_964533365.1 uncultured Maribellus sp.
TGTTCTTCCAGGCGGTCGGTCAATTGTTTTAATTCATCCCCCGATTTTTTGCGATCGGTAATGTTCCAGAACGTAACCACCGAACCAATTACCACATCGTTTTGCAGGATGGGATGTGAAAAATATTCGGCAAAAAAAGAGGTTCCGTCCGATCGCCACAATACTTCATCGTCGGCATGAGTCCCGGAACCATCACGGAAGGCCTTGAAAATTTTGCACTCATTTTCAGTACAAACGGAACCGTCGGCACGGGTGTGATGAATTAGCCGGTGCATATTCTTACCCAGGACTTCCTTTTCGTGAGGATACTGGAGCATTTGCAGGGCCGACAGGTTGATAAACGTGCAATTACCGTCCGTATCGATTCCATAAATCCCTTCGGCGGTGGAATTCAGCAACAGGCGAATTTGCACTTCCCGGGCTTGAATAACTGATTGTTGCTGGTTAAGGGTTGCGAGCGTTTTTTTGTGTTCCGTAATCTCGCGGTTCAGTTCAAAGGTCTGCCGTTTGACTTCTTTCCGGAGCAAAAAAATTGAAAACAGCGACATGGCAATGG
>CAZHKI010000255.1:566-6049 GCA_964533365.1 uncultured Maribellus sp.
TCCGTGTTCACCTACATGAAGCAGGCTGAAAAGACCGAGGGCGTGCTTGGAGCCGCCTACGACCTCACCAAGGATCACTTCGTAAGCTGCGAGGCGTATTCCAACAACGACATGGCGATAGCCAGCGGAACAAATATCAACACAGCAATTTTAATATAATACCAGGTATCAGTTTTAAACTTTTCTTCTGATCCAAACCATTTCTGGTGAATTTTTTTATAGGTATTGTTTGCTATGACAATGGCAAGACCTTCGTTCAGGCGTGAAATCAGTTGTCGGTTCCCTTTCTGAACCGCGAAACAATAATCAATCCGGAGTAACTGCGACTGAATATTTAACGGCTCAATGGTCCTGATTCCCATGTTTTCGAGAATTTTTATACCCGTTAAACGTTGAATAAAAACGGCGTCATGTTGCCCACTTTCGAGTTTTTTAAAAGCTCCCTCAAAGGAAGTTGTCGTTAATATTTTATCAGTAATTTTTTCGCGACGGAGAAAAAACTCTGCATTGTCTTCTTTCATCACCAAAATTTCTTTATCGCTTAAATCATTGATCGACTGGAAACCAGATGTTCCTTTCCGGACAAAAAATGTATTATGAAGAGTCAGGTAGGGCATTGAAAATTCAAACAATTCTTCCCGTTCCGTATTAAAGCCAACAATGGGAAGCGCATCGATTGCCCCGTTTGCAAGTTCAGTATGGATGACATTCCAGGCGCCGATTTTAAATGTAACTTCAATTCCGGCAGCATGAGCAACTGCCCTGAATAATTCGACAGAAAAACCATCGGGGTTCCCGTTTTTATCGAGGATACAATAAGGAGGATAATCAGGTTCGGAGCCGATGATGATGGTATCGGGGACGGTGATGGGAGAAGCAGGTATTTCGGCCTGCAACGGGTGGCCGACGAACAGAAAAACTGTTACCGCCACGATAAAAACCGGCAGAAATGGATTAGACCATTTGAAGAATATTCCTGTTTGTTTACTGTTCATCGGGATTAATATTTGTATCATGCTTTTTCAGCGATTCAATTTCCTGCCGGAGCTGTTCCATACGCAATTCGCGTTCGATGGTTGCTTCGCGGAACTGCTCCAGTTCGGCAATGTAGTTGTGAAGTTCACGGGTTTTTTCCTCCACCTGCAACTCCAGGCTGGTTTTCATTTCGCGCAGTTCTTTCTCCACTCTCTTCCGTTCGGTAATATCCAGCACCACAGCCGAGAACTGTTCATCGTGGCCCTGCCCCACCAGTTGGAGATGAATTTCGGCTTCGTAATACGAACCGTCTTTTCTGAAATGCTGCGTTTCAAATACCACTCCCTTTTTCTCTCTGTTTATCAATGGCACTGTAATCTTTTCAAATTCTTCTGCCGTCATGTTCAGTTTCAAATCGAGTGGGGTCATGTTCCTTATTTCGGTGAGCGAGTAGCCTGTATTTTTCAGCGATGCGGGATTCACTTCCAGAAACCGGTAGGTTTGGGTATCGAAAAGATAGATTTCGTTCAGCGAATGTTCGAAGATTTGACTCAGCCGGGTTAGCCGTGCCCGGATGGCCCGTTCGTCAGTCACATCGTTCACAAAACCGATATATTGGTTGTCGGAAATTTTCACGGCATCCACATTCCAGAAACGTTTTTCACCACTTTTTGTCAGGTAGGGAACCACTTCCATCGCTTTCCCTTCGTTTACAACCTTTTTATAGTGGGCAAATGCCTGGTCATGTGCTTCACCGGGTATCAAATCGATAACTTTTTTACCCTGCAATTCTTCTTTTGAATAGCCTGTTAACCGGCACGATACCTGATTCACTTCAACATACTGTCCTTTATCGTCGGCAACAAAAACGCCATAGGGCGAATTTTCAATGTAACTCCTGAATTTGCTTTCCTCAGCCTGCAGTTTACGGTTCATTTGTCGCAGTTCGCGTGTGCTGAAATTGATCCGGTACTGCAAAAAAATGATAATACACGCTGCCAGGACTATTAATCCGGCAATAATCCAGTTCCAAAACCGGTAAGAACGGGATTCAGGTTGGGATATAGGATTGCCCAGCTTCTCCAGTGCCTGATAATAAACCGAACCCGATGTTTCGCCCCAATCGCCAAGATAGCGGTCGATGGTTTCCAGCAAACCGGCGTTCTCGCCCTTTTTCACGGCAAAATAGAGCATCACCGGATCGAAAATCAGGTTCGTGCGTTCCAAATGGTACGTTTGCAGGTTCATATCGCCAAAATAATTGTTGGTCACGGCAGCATCGGCTAATCCAATGCCCGCCATGGAAAAAGCTTCGGAAAACGATTGGGCATATATGGTTTCGTAAGCATAGCCATACCCCTTCATTATATTGCTGAAATTATTTTGCTGAATGGACCCCGCAACGAGGGCAATCCGTTTTCCCTGCAAATCACTGAACCCTAAAATCTTCGATCTTGGATGGGCATAAACCTGCGACCAACTGTTCAGTACCGGGACCTGATTAAAATCGAAAACGAGATTCCGTTCCGGAGAATAGGCAACATCGGGCAACAAATCGATGGTCCCGTCGCTCAGGTTTTGCATGCATTTGTTCCATGTTCCGGGGACAAAACGGAGCGTCCAGTTTTCGACCCTGGCAATTTCATTCAGCAAATCGATAAAAAAACCGGCAGCTACGCCCTCCTGATTGCGGTAAACTTTTGGCGGGTTCTGGTTAATTCCCACCGTAACCACCCGATTGTTTTCTGTATTTTGGGCCAGTGATGGAAAAACATTCAGCAACAAAACCAGCAAGATGGCCGGCAACCTGATATTTTGAAAATATGCACTTTGCTTCATGGTTTATGTTTTTTAAGAATTTGTATTTCTCATCTCATTAATTTTTTCCCTCAGCTCACCCATCCTGATTTCCCGTTCCACGGTGGCTTCGTAATAGGTTTCCAGTTCGTTAATCCTTTTTCTTAGTTCACTGGTTTTATCTTCCACCTGTTTCTCCAGTTCATTTTTCAGTTTCCTCAGTTCATCCTCGGCATAGATGCGCTCGGTAATGTCGGTAAAAGTGGAAAACACCTGGAATGGTTTTTCGTCGGAATTGTTGAACTGCGGAACAGAATTAACCAGGATCCAGACATAAGTGTCGGTAATTGGGCTATAAATTCCCTGTATAAAATTCTGGACTTCCTTTCCGGTACGGAGGGCAATCATTGCGGGATGCGATTCGCCGGGCAGGTCGTTTTTGTTTTTATCCACTGCTTTCCATCGCGGATCGATGGAAGTTCGTCCCTTTAACTGGTTCAAACTCAGCCCCAGTATCCGTTCGGCAGCAGGATTGGCCGAAATGATTTCGCCGCGGACATTTTGGTAAACCACCCCTTCGGCTTTGGTTTCGAAAAGGATACGGTATTTTTCTTCGTTGACAACCAGTTTTTTCAATGTTTCGAAATAGTTTTCGAGCTCCAGAATTATTTTGGCCAACAACACCGTAGCTACCGGATAAAGGATTAACACCGGGAAGGCAATATGCAGAAAAACATCCGGGCGTGAATTTCCGGGCAGGGCAAACATCCACAATAACATGGCCACATGCACAGCCAAACCAAAAAAATAGAGGTACAATATTTTACCCGACTGGTTTCGTGCGACAAATTGCCGGTACAACAAACCAAACGCCGCCGAGGTAACAATCACGCCTAATCCCATCAGGGAGCCGCTGCCGCCAATCATAAGCCGGTAAATTCCTGCTATTATCACAGCAACACCGGCTACCACGGGGCCGCCTAAAAATGCGCCGACACTGATAACAATCGACCGTCCGTCGAAAATAATGCCGGGGACAAAATAAAGAGGAACGAGCATGCCCACAATGGCAATACCACCAAAAAGCAAACCGGAGATAAACGGATAAAATGCCGGTTCGATTTTACTTTTTTTCTGGTATAAAAAGCTGTACACAAAACTTAATACAATCAATAGCGAAATATTGCTGACAATTCTTTCAAAAAACATACTATTCTGTCCTCCGGTAATTTTTAAGTTCGTTTTAATCGTTCAATTTCATCGCGCAGTTCCTTGATGCGGAATTCGCGTTCGATGGTTGCCTCGTGGAAACGCTCCAGTTCGGTAATACGTTCGCGCAGCTCCTGTGTTTTCTTCTGAACCTCAATCTCGAGGTTATTCTTCAATTCGCGGAGTTCTTTTTCAGCTTTTACACGTTGGGTAATGTCGTGAATCATAGATAACATTAGCTTTTTCCCACCCAGTTCAATGGTCTCAGCCGACCAGAGTGCAAGAATTTCATCACCACTTTTTGTATTGAATTCGATATATTCATCTTTAAAAGAACCATTTTTTTGAAGGAATTGAATGATGCGATCGCGTTCGGAAGGATTGCGCCAGATTCCGACTTCCTTCGAGATTTTCCCTATTTGTTCCTCTTTGGAATATCCAAGCATTTCAATCCACCGGTTGTTAACGTTGATGAAAATGCCCGTATCGATTTCAGAAATTACCAGCGGGGCAGGACTTGCATTAAATGCAATGGAAAAGCGGGATTCGCTCTCTTTCAATTCTTTTTCGTATTGTTTGCGCTTTTCAATTTCTTCCTTCAGGCCTTCAATCAGCTTCAACGATGCCAAACGTGCTTCCTGAAGTTCATTTACTTTCTGTTTTATTTCGGTTTCGGCTTGTTTCCGTTCCGAAATATCGCGGATGACCATGCTGTTTCTCAATTCTCCAAAGTTATTGTAGTATAATGATGCTGAAATTTCAGTCTGGAAAATGGAACCGTCTTTACGTTTATAACGCAGCTCGCCTTTTGCTTTTCCTGTACGTTCCCTTTCAGCTAATAATTTTGGCAGATTCGGATCATCCAAATCAACAAGTCCATTCCGCCCGGCCCGACAGATTTCCTCTTCGGTCATCTCGAACATTTCGCAAGCCGCTTTGTTGGCTGAATATACCGAACCGTCGGGCGAAGTCAGGAGAACCGCGTCGAGGCTGTTATCGAGAATTAACCGGTAGCGTTCTTCGCTTTCACGCAATTCAGTTTCAATTTTTTTCTGGTTGGTAATATCTCGTGTTACCCCCTGAAAACCAACCGGTTTTCCATTTTTATCGCGGATTATTGAGACATGAAAACTCAGCCAGAGCAAACTACCGTTTGCGTGATAATGTTCCACTTCAAACTGCCGCGAACGGTTCGGGTCGCTATCCGGATCCTTTTCTTTTTCCATTTCTTCGGAAAAAATTTCGATAATTTTTTGCAGCGAATCAGGTGGCATTTTTTCTTCCATCAACCGGGACAGGTGTTTTTCGGCTGGCTCGCCAATCAGCTTTTCGATGGATGGCGTAACATAAGTGGTTTTAAAATTTAAATCGGCTGTCCAAATCACATCCGAAATATTTTCGGTTATGTGGCGGTATTTTTCTTCGCTTTCGCGCAGTTCAGCTTCTGCTTTCACCTTTTCTGTAACATCTTCAATGTATCCTTCCAGGAAAAGAAGCTCACC
>CAZHKI010000256.1:0-6045 GCA_964533365.1 uncultured Maribellus sp.
TTCACTTGCCACTGGCTGTTAAAATAAGCTTTTCGCGCCAGCAAATCGAAATTGCGGATTTCGGTTTTCAATTCACCGTTGTTGGGGTCCTCTCTCAACCGTTCCACCAGCGCCTGCAAGACTTTACTCTCGATGGGATCGTTTTTCGATAGCTGCACAAAGTTCAGCAGCAACAACAGGGCAACCGCAATGCAGAAAATCCCTGCAATAAATGCTATGTTTTGTGATAATTTAATTTTATCGTTAATCGTCATATTTCGTTGATTTACCTTTTAAAATCTGTGAGTATCTATTTTTCAACCGGGCAAAAATCCATACACCGCCCGCAACTAAAACAATTACCTTTGTGAGGTTCGTAATCCTGACGCTTGCGGAAAACCACCGTATTCAACAACGTGAGTCCGATGACCAGGCCCAAAAAACCGCCGGCAATCATGCTCCCGGTATAAAATTTTTCGCGGATAACAGTTGCTTCCTCCACCAGCGTTTGCATCGATTTTCCGGATGAAAGGAATGTTTGAATATCAATGTTATCCAAATCATTTTTAAGCTCCGGCTTCGAAATCAGCAATTCAGCAAGATAAACATCGGGGTTGGCTTTCGATAAGAATGTATGCGATTTTTCCCCTACAAAAACTCCGGCAGCTACCCAAACCGGAATTATCACTGCATACATAATAAACCGTTTCGGCCCGAGGCCCGATTTCAGCACTTCCTTTTCGTTGGTTGGAAAATCGATGGCATCGAATGGGCATGAGTTGGTACAAAGTTTACACTGGATACATTTTGATGGTGTGATGGTGAGGTGCCATTTTGAGAAGCGCGACATCCAATTCAGCAGCACGCCGTACGGACAAAGAAACCGGCAATAAGGCCGTGCCACAAACATGCCCATCAGCAGGAATGCGACACCGAGCACAACCATATGAAAACTGGCGTCCATGCGGAAAATCCCCACAAACGGATCGTAGCGGCAAATGATAAAATCGGTGCCGGTGGCGGCAAAAAGCACTGCCAGCGAAAGATAAATATATGGAATGAGCCCCAGTGTTTTATTCAGCCATTTTGGCAAACTAATCGGTTTCAGGATAACCAAATCCTGAATGGCGCCCAACGGACAGGCTCCGGCACAAAACGTACGGCCAAAAAACAGGGTGAATACCAGCGGAAGTATAAAAAACAAAAGCGCGGTAAGCGATATGGCGTAATTCGGATCGGAAAACGACAACGTCATGTTTTGAATGGACCCAACCGAGCAGATACAGCCGTTCCGGTAGAACCCGAAATAAAGCAACGTAAAAACCGAAAGCCACAAAATCCCCTGCCGGGAGCGGGTTTTGACAGCAAACCAGGTGGCCAGCGAAAGCACCAAAAACAAAACCAACACATCGAAATATTCCAGCGCCAGCGCCCGGGGTTCGGGAGTTTCGGGTGTTGGTTGCGTGTAACCCGATTCAAATTCAGGTTTTGGGAACCGCTGCTGTTGCGCAGGAGCCAATGAAAAATTAAAAATGAAAAATGAAAAAATGAGGAAAACCCTCATGACCTTCCGATGGGTAAGAAATTTGTGAAAATATGGATAGACTGACAGCTTTTTCATCGGGTTCAGGCTTTTGGTTTGTTGGTAAAATCGCCTTTCACTTTGTAGGCTTCGTCAGCTTTCACCCGGTGAATGGCATTCGATGGGCAAACGCGGGCAATAGAGCATTCGTTGCAATTGAGGCAAATGTCGTGAATAATTTGCAGGTGCATCGAACCGTTCCCGAACGACGTGCAGCCTTTGACACATTTGGCACAGCCAATACAAAGATCTTCGTTGATGTGGTATTCGAAATAAGGTTCTTCAATAAAACGGCGTTCGATTGCCCCGGTTGGGCAAAGCTGATTTTCGGCCGCAGTGGTGAGCGCATTGGCGTTGGGCTTGAAATATCCGCCGCACAAGTCGCAGTAACCGCACAAATCGAAAGCATGAAGGCATTTGACCGCCGAAGGAGTCATCACACAGTCGGTGGCACAGCGGCCGCACTGGGTACATTCAAACGGATCGATTTGCCAAACGTAATCGTCTTTTATTACTTTGTTCAGCGCCAGCCCGCTCACACTTCCCAAAGCCAGCGCCAGCGACAACCGCACCCCGCTCTGAAGAAATTCCCTCCGGTTTTTCGATTTACTGTTTTCCATGTTTCACCTCCTTTGCCTGCGGCAACTTACATTTCGAAAACTTCCTGCAATTTTTACACGACGGGGAAACCGAACAGGCGGCTGTTACTTTCCGGCCTGCAACCAGATAGCCCGCCGAGGCGGTTATTCCTCCAAGGATTAAAAGCCTGCCTGTTGTTTTAAAAAACTCTTTTCGGTTCATGATAAATCCTATTAAGAAGACCGGAAGCAGAAGACAGAACAATATCCAATTTCTGAAGACCGGCCATTCGAAATTTACTTATTCTTTTGGTTCGAAAACGCGAACAATATTCTTGTCAAAATCGAGGGCATAAACATTTCCCCGGCTGTCAACTGCAATGTCGGGCGCTTTGCCTTCATCTGTAAACTGACTGGGAGAGGCAACCATACCCAAAAATTCGCCCGAAGGTTTATGAATTTTAATACGCACCAACCCTTTTTCACTGGTCACAAAACTTCCATCGGCCAAAAAAGTAAAGTGCGCCGGATTGCAGCAACCGCTAAATCCTTCGGGTTTCATGCTGGTGCTTTTCCAGTGCGCCCGCAGGTTCCCGTCAAGGGTATAATTTTCGAGGGCGTGCATTCCGGGATTTACAACCCACAATTCACCTTCATCGTTGATATCCAAATCAAAATTAGGACTTGGAATAATAAACCCATGCAAAACATCGTCGCCGCTTTTTCCTTCGAACTCGTTCAGGAGCTGGCCATCTTCTGAAAATCGGTACACTTTCCGCATTCCGGCATCGGCAACAAACACATTCCCGTTTTGAGCGGCAATTGCTGTGAGAAATGTATTTTCACCGGCAATGTTCCATTCTGCAATTTTTTCGCCGCCTGATGAAAAAACCAATATTTGATTTTTAAGGGCAACAAAAATTATATCACCTGTAGATTCCACGGTGTGGGGTTCGCCTGGCAACGGTATTTCATTCAGCAATTCTCCCGAAAGCCCGATGATTTTAATCCGGTTGTCGCCTGCCAGGTAAAGATTATCGTTGTGGATAGAAATGGCCTTTGGCTTTTCAAATCCGATCTTGAGATTTTTCGATTCTTTGTAAAGGACGATGGATGGATCAGCATTTTTATATTCATCGATATTGTACTCGTATGGATTCGCTTTGCTTTTGTTGGGCCGATCCGAAAGGAAATCGCCAACCATTACCACAACAATTACAACAGCAAGAAAGATAAGAATCAGAACAATCCCTTTGTTTTTCATCTGTAATGAAGTTAAATGTTCAAATCAATACAAACCATAGTTTTTGAATCGCGCAAAATCAGAAATCCGTTGGCCAATGCAAACGGGGCCCAGGCATCGTGGCCGTCTTCAATCACTTTCACCTGGTCGAGCTGGATGTATTTTTCAGTACTGGGGCGGGCAATGGTAAGCGTTCCGTCGTCGCTTAAAATGAACAATTTATTATCGGCCATAAAATAGGGCCCCAGTCCAAACCGCGTTTCCTTCCCGCTCGACCAAACCACCTTTTTCGGGTCGGATGGGTGGACACAAACCAGTTGATTTCGCAAAGCACCCCCGTCTTTTGGCAGGATCCCGAACAAATGATTTTTCCAGAAAAGGGGAGTTTGCTGTTCGCTGGCCAGTCCCTCTGCAGGTTTATATTCAACAAGAGTTTCAATGAAAAATTTTCCACCATTTTCCTTTAAATGAAACATCATGGCGCCGGCGCCATAACCGGCGGTCATCAGAATTTTTCCATCGGGCATACAAACGGGCGAAGGGGCAATCACCGAATGGTTCCATGCCGGGGTTTCCCACAAAACTTTACCCGCATCGTCGCCGTCGGCAGCAATACCAACCATTCCGCCAACCGCTGAGTAAACATACATTTTCCGTCCGCCAAAGGTGTAGGGAAGAACCGAGGAATGGGACATTTTCCAACCATTGGGATTGGGAGTTTCCCACAATTTTTCGCCTGTCAGGCAATCGATGGCAACCATGAGTGCTTTTCCGCCGGTGGCAATAATGGCGATGTTATTATCAACAAGCGGGCACTGGCCGGTGTACCACAACGGGATTTCCGATTCATATTCTTTGGCAATGTCAAGCCCCCAGCGAAGGCCGCCCGTTTTGCGATCGAGGCACATCACATGGCACATGGGACCGATGGTAATAATAAAATCCTCGGTAACAGCCGGAATAGTGCGCGACATTCCATGGTTCCGCTTTACATTCAGTTGATAGCCACGCGCCCACTGTTCTTTCCCGTCAACCAGTGAAAAACAGCGTAACATATCGGCACGGGTTTCCTCGTCGTAATCCAATACATATACCAGACCCTTGAAAATGGCAGCTCCGGAGTGACCTTCGCCCAGTTCTACCCTCCAAATAATTTTAGGCCCTTCGGCGCCAAACTTTTCGGTTAATTTTACCGGCGATTTGGAAATATTGTCGAAAAAGGCTCCCCTGAAGCGGGGCCAGGTTTCAGAAAGTTCGGAGTATTGGTTGCTGTATTGATGAAAAATTTCACCGATGGTAACATCTTGTGCCGAATCGGCGCCACCCCGGTTATCGGCGCCCTCCACATGTACCGTAAAATGAGCCGTTGGATCGGAACCGATCCACCAAAAAAAGAAAATGAACCCTGCAAGTCCAAGAACAATCAGCGGAATATGAACGGTATATTTTGAATTCATTTTAAGCTTTAATATCATACATCAGTAAGACGTTACCATGCCGGATAAACAGCATTCCACCGGCAATATAGGGATGGGCCCAGTGCGGGCCTTCACCGTCTTTCACTTTAAAAGTACTGATAATTTTCATTTTTTCGGCGCTGGGTTCCACAAGAGCAACATTTCCGCTTTTTTCTTCATATACATACAGCATTCCGTCTGCAAAAACGGTCGATCCTTTATTAAACCACTCCTGTTCCCAGTTGGTCTTTCCGGTTTCCCAGTTCACACTTGCCCAGCGTCCTTTGGCATTGTTCTGCCAATTGGATCCGTACAGGTTCCCGTCGACCAAAACCACTCCACCGTGGTGGGTATCAAGTGTATCGTTTTTCCAGACTTCCTGAACAGATTTTCCATCGTCGGAAAGGGCCAGTTTTGTCCCGGGATGATCGTAACCGCTGGTTACAAAAATTTCGTTGTTAAAATAAAGCGGAGGATTGGTGTTTGCGCCAACTCCCTGGCTTTGCAAATGATACCTAATCAGGTTGTAATACCACAGGATTTCACCGTTTTCAGGGTTCACGGCAATCAGGTTTTCGGCCGTTTGTGCTAAAATCATTTCCATGTTGTTATGCCGGATAAGTACCGGGGAAGCGTATGATTTTGCGCCGCCGAGACTTTTAGTTTTCCAGGCCAGCGAACCATCTGTTTTACGGAGCGCAACCATGGTATTTTCTTCCCCGCCTGTTGTATAAACCACCAAATCTCCGGCAATCAGCGGATTTTCGGCATCGCCGTGATAGTAAATTTCGCCTTTGTACTTTTGTATGATATTTTCCTGCCAGATGATTTCTCCGGTTTTTGCATCAATACAACTGACCTGTCCGATGCCGCTCGAAACATACAATTTCCCGTTCTCGTAAGTTGGCGTAACCCGGCTGTCGGTGTAAGACTGGTTCCATGATCGCCCGTAAGGGGTTTCCCAAAGCAGGTTTCCTTCCATGTCGAATGATGAAAGTACATCAAGAGTATCTTTTTTAATACCGGTAACGAAAATGGTTTCATCCACAACAATAGAATGAGAAAATCCCTTCCCGATGCCTTTAATTTTCAGAACCAGCTCCGGGCCATTTTCAGGCCATTGCTTCAGCAGCCCGGTTTCGTTATAAACCCCGGTGCGGTTTATTCCCCTGAATTCAATAACTTCTTGTGCCAGGAGTTGATGGG
>CAZHKI010000257.1:0-6043 GCA_964533365.1 uncultured Maribellus sp.
GAGATTTCCTTTCCAAGGCCGCTTTCACCTGAATACAGGGTCAGCCCGTATTTATCCATCAAATCAGAAACCTTCATTTCGTCCTCCTTTTTTATTGCAATCAGCATCGAAGCGTTTTATTCCCCAGATTTTTTCCAGTCTTTTATTCGCCTTCTCTGTTGAGAATTTATTTTCGGTGATGTATCTTTTCTGTAAAAAAATGCAATCGGTCATTCGGGCTTTTCCCTGAACGATATCTTCGGCCAGTGCGTGACAGTTGGGCGCCCCGCAAGCTCCGCAATCGATTCCCGGCAGGTGGCAGAGTATCCGGCCTGCCCGTTCCATTTTTTCAAGGGCTTTGCTCCGGTTGCTGTGCAGGATAAATACATTGTTGGGTTCAATTTTTTGGGTAGCCATTTTCTTTTTTAACGCCTCCTCATCAATTCCTTCAATTGATGCTTCAGAGGATTTGGGATAACGCAAAGCTCTTTTTTGTAAACGTTCAACGGTAAGAAACCGGTTTCCGGTAAGTAAAATTCCACCGGCACACCCTTTGTGGCATGATTTCATTTCCAGGAAATCGAGTTCCGGTACTTCCTCATTTTCAAGTCTCTCAAGAATTTTCACCACATTATGAATTCCATCGATGGCCATGGCTCTTTTTCTGAACAAACGGGCTTCGCCCCGGGGCAGGCTCCAAAGTATGCCATCGCGGCTCAGGTTGCGCCGGTATTGCGATGTGTCCATGTCGTCGGATTTGGGGATTACTTTCATCACCCGGTTGTATAATTCTTTCATGTTGACAATCCCGGTTACAATTGATTTTTGTTCGCCCAGCGGCTGGTTAACCGCTACCATTTTGGCCGAACAGGGCGATACATAAAAAATCCCGATCTCATTTTCGCCGGCGCCCTCGTTTTTTAAAAGCTGGATGGCATAATGGGCGACCAAATCGTGCGGGGCTTTCAGGGGAACAATGTTATCGACCAGCGACGGGTATTTTGCCTGAATAAGCCTGACTACAGCCGGACAAAAGGAAGAAATTAACGGGCGATTGCGGTTTTTCCGGGTTTTTCCCTTTATCAGTCCGGACAGCAGCCCGATGGGTTGTTCCACTTCGAAAACATGAGTAAATCCAAGGTTGAGCAAAGCCTGATAAATCTGGTTTTCAGAATAAACATCGGGAAACTGGCCAATAAAAACCGATGGAAAAAGAACCACCCGGTATTTATAACCCGTTATTTTTTCAAGGTCGTCGTTTTCGACATAAAAAGCCTGGGCCGGGCAAACGCGGAGACAGTTTCCGCAATCAATACATCGTTCGGCATTGATAACAGCTACCCCGTTAATTACGCGTATGGCTTCGGTAGGGCAAGCTTTCATGCAGTGGGTACATCCAAAACATTTTCCGGTATCTACTTTTATGGCGTGATATTTTTGAATGTTTTCCATTAAAAATTATTTCTGAAAGTAACCGTTGTTCCTTTACCAACTGTACTAATGATTTCCAGTTCGTCGGTATTTTTTTTGATATTTGGCAAACCCATTCCGGCTCCAAATCCCATTTCGCGCACTTCTTTCGATGCAGTAGAATATCCAATGGCCATGGCCTGTTCAATATCTTCAATTCCGGGGCCTTCATCCATAATGGTAACCGTAATACCTGTTTCATCGATTCGCGCAAGTAACTGACCGCGCCAGGCATGGGCAACCACATTTACTTCGGCTTCATAAACAGCCACCACCACTTTTTTAATGGTTTTCGAATCAAGGTTTAGCTGTTTTAACACCTTCTTGATTTTGCTCGAAGCGGTTCCTACCTGAGTAAAATCGCCGCCTTTTATTTCAAAAAACAGTTCCACACCCGGTTAATATAAAGGTTGTAACCCGTTGGAATACAATACGCCACTGGCTTTGAAAATGGAAAACGGAGTTTCCAGTAAAACAATGCCGTTTTCTTTGGCCAGTTCAATCATTTCAGGAGTGGAATTTTTATCGCGGGCAAGTAATACCACATGAATATCAGCCATTTCGGCGGTGCGCACCAGTTGGACATTGGATAAACCGGTGATAAGCAATAAATCTTCATCATCCAGTGTCAAAACATCGCTCATCAAATCGGAACTGAAGGCTTTTTTCACTTCCCGGTCGCGATAATTATCGCCTGTTGCCACCCTGGCTTTTGTATGCTGAATGATTTCACTGATTTTCACGGGTTACCTGATTTTGTGTTTTTTATTCATTTATTTTCACAAACAAAGATAACCGAACCGTCCGTTTTTTTGCTGATTTTTAGCACAATTTTCTTCCATCGTCATGTTTTAGAACACGTTGCCTGTAGTGGCTGTTTTCAGCTTTTTAGATGCTTATTTCTTACAACCGGTTTAGTCAGATTCTTTTGCCAGTTTAAACGACAACTCTTCGTATCTTATTTCACTACTGGATTTTTTATTCTGTAAAACACGTTTGTTTCACCCTCCCGATATTTTGTGAATAAGGGTAAATTCATTAATTTTCGACTACGATACTTTCCTATAAATCTGACAAAATGATCTACGACAAAAAAGCGTTCCAGAATGAAAATCCGGAAAATCCACAGTTGTACCAGAAAATCATTGATGCGCTACCCATACCTATTTTTTACCGCGATGTGAACGGAGTTTATCAGGCCTGCAACAAAGCTCACGAGCGTTTAACCGGCAGGACAAAAGATCAAATCGTGGGAAAATCGATTTACGATATTCATCCCAAAGATATGGCCGATATTTACTCACGCAGGGATCAGGAACTGTTGGCCAACCCCGATGTGCAGGTTTATGAAACACAAATTAAATCGCCCGACGGGGCTTTGCACAACATGGTCTTCAACAAGGCGGTTATCAGAGATTCGAACGACAACATCATCGGGATTGTTGGTTCAATCAACGATATATCGGAACTGAAGCGGACCGAAATCCGGCTGAAAAAGGCACAGGAGTCGATGGAGGTGTCGTCGCACATGCTGCACAAAATCAATCTGGGAATTGTGCTGATTGACCAAAACCACCGGGTGGTTGACTCCAACGAAAGTTTTGCCCGGCTGATGGGCGAAGAATCGATGGAACTTTACGAAACCATTCCGGGGCTCAAAGGCGCCGACGTAAGCGTACTGGTTCCTGAAGTCATTTACAAAATGCTCACCAGCATCATGGCATCGGGAGAAGACAACCTCGAACGCGACATCAAGTTTCAAAACCGGCTGCTGCACGTTTCGGTGGTAACCCTTTATCCAAACAAAGTGGTAGGCGCTGTCATCCGCGATATGTCGGCACCGTTGCTGGTTCGCGACGAAATTATCAACAGGGCGCAACGCATCAAAAAGCAAAACATTGAAACCGTTCAGAAAATTGCTTTTCTGCTGGGCGAAAATGCCGCCGAAACAGAAGAACTTTTAAATTCAATCATAGAATCATACCGTTATGGTGACGATGAATAGCCCCTCCTACCATGTTGAAATCGATGTTCAGCAAAAACGTCCTCAAGGTGAAATTGCCTGTGGCGACGTCTTTCAGTCGGACCTGACCAAAGAAGAAGTACGAACCATCCTGGTCATGAGCGATGGGATTGGGCACGGTGTAAAAGCAAGTGTTTTGGCTACCCTCACGGCTACTATGGCCCTGAAATATACCATTCTTCACACCAAACCCGAAGTAGCCGCGGGCATCATTATGAATGCCCTTCCCAAAAGCAGCGACGGAAAAGAAAATTATGCCACTTTTACCATTATTGAACTGGAACCCGACGGCAAAGTGAGAATTATTAACTACGACAACCCGCGGGTACTGATTGTCAGAAACGGAAAACCATTTGAACCCAAAGAATATGAACTGAACATCAGGGGGAGAGAGAATTTTGGAAAAATGCTGCGGTGCAGGGAATTTTTTGCACATAAGGAAGACCGGATTGCCTTCCTTTCCGACGGCATCACCCAGTCGGGATTGGGAAGTATAAACTTCCCGATGGGATGGGGCATTGACCGTGTGGAAGACTTTATGATCAACCAGATCAACCGGATGCCCGATATTTCGGCAACCAAACTGGCAAGGAAAATTATCAACCAGGCTGTGATGAACGACAACTTTTCGGTGAAGGACGATGCAACCTGCGGCGTGATCTATTTCAGGGAACCCCGAAAATTTATGCTTATCACCGGACCTCCCTTTTATAAAATTAAAGACTACGACTTTGTAGGCCGGATTCAGGATTTTCAGGGTAAAAAAATCATTTGCGGAGGCACTACAGCTGAAATCATTGCCCGTGAACTGAACCTGGAAGTAAAAATTGAACACGCTCCAAAAGACACCCGGGTATTGCCTCCCACAGCCCATATGAAAGGGTTCGAGATGATTACCGAAGGAATCCTTACGCTGGGAAGAGTGGAAGATATTCTTGAAAACTACAACAGCGACACAAAACTTGAAGACAGCGCTGCCGAAAATGTGGTAAAACTGTTGCTGCAACACGACAGTATCGAAATTCTTGTGGGGACCCGCATCAACTGGGCACACCAGGATCCGGAACAGCCGCTGGAACTGGAACTTCGGAAATTTGTGGTTAAACGGATTGTCAAACTGCTGACCTACAAATTTTTCAAAAAAGTCGTAGTAGAATATATATAACCTCTTGATGAATGAACAAATAATGAATCGTGAAATGTGAGAAACCAAATTTACGAATTGAAAAAATGTTACTTTTGAATGTTTAGAAAAAAGGATTACTTTGATAAACATTTTGTCCAGATTTTATCTTGAACAGGCAGAAAAAATATAAAAATGAAACGGATACTGGTTGCAGAAGATAATCACCTGATTTTGGAAACCGTGGCGCACAGTCTCACACGGGAAGGATATGAAATTGTAAAAGCCACCGACGGAAAAGAATGCTTAAAAATACTGGAGAATGAAGCATTCGATTTACTCATTACCGATTTATTTATGCCCAACGTCAACGGACTGGAAGTGATTTCGATACTGCGCGACGAAAGTAAAAATAAAATCCCGATTCTGGTTCTTTCGGCTGCCGGAGCCGAAGACAATGTGATGAAAGCATTTGAACTGGGCGCCGACGACTATATGATTAAGCCATTTAGTCTGAACGAGTTAAATATCAGAGTAAAAAAATTGCTGACATTAAAAAAATAACCCGGGGCCGTTCCAATTGAAAAAATGCCAAATGACCAGTAGAAGAAAGGTTTCAAAACGTTTTATAATCCCATTTTTACTGTTGATTTTTTTCGTTACCTCCACCCTTCATCCCTGTCGTGCAGAAAAGTACTATACCGTTCAGGTAGCTGCATCGAAAACCCCGATCGACATCGGGCAATTCATCAAAAAGAACAACATTGAGGTCGAAATCACAGAAATTAAAGGCAGTGACTGGATTCGCTATTTTGCCGGACATTTCGATAACTACGACAGCGCTTCGGTTTTTGCCGCCAAACTGCTCAGGGAAACCCGGCTGACCAATATTTACATCCGGCAATTCGACGATGCAACAGGGCATCCAGTGCAGGTAGGGCAGGAAGTTTTAGCAGAACAACCAACGGAATCAATCCCCGGAATTGAACAAGACTCCATACAACTGTATGCTGCAGATACATTGCAAAAGGAACCCCCAATGGACACCCTTCTGGTGAGCCGCATTTCAACCGGACAAAATTCCAACCTAACTCAACCCGTCAGCCAGAAATCAGGAAGAAAAAGTTTGCCCAACCAATTGTTTGACTATGTAAATAACAAAGTGATTGGCGACATTCAGCAATTTTTGAAAGGGGGTGGCGAAAAAATTTACGGGTATCCGTTGGTTATTTTCTTCTTTTTGTTCATCCTGCTTTTTGTGTTGAATATTTTAACAGTCCTGTTGATTCTTTCCTTATCGAACAGGAAACAGAACAATAATGAACGTTACATAAGTGTTTACCGGAATATGTATGAATCTGCTTTGTTATCGTACCTGCTGGGCGAAACAGAATGGGAAAAGACCGTTGAAAAACTGAAAAAATCAAATCAACCCGTCAACCGTGCAT
>CAZHKI010000258.1:0-6037 GCA_964533365.1 uncultured Maribellus sp.
AAGCCTGTAAAAAGGGACACGTATCCGTGGGAGGGCTGCCGGTTAAACCGTCGAGAATGGTACAGCCGGGTGAAACCGTAAAAGTGAGAATAATGCAGATAGTCCGCAGTTACAAGGTTCTGGCGCTTTCCGAAAATAGAATGTCGGCCAGGCTGGCGGAAGGCTTTGTTCAGGATATTACTCCTCCCGAAGAGCTGGAAATCCTGGAAATGAACAAAAACATGCGCTGGATTTCCCGTGAAAGGGGAACCGGGCGGCCAACCAAAAAGGAACGCCGCGATTTGGACGAATTTTTTGATTTCTGAATTCCTGAGCAACTCCCGTAACATTAAAGCTAAATAACTATGTTGATCGCAAAACAATTACGAAGAGAAAACATCGCCGAATACATTTTGTACCTTTTTCAGGTAGAAGATTTAATCCGGGCTTTTTATTCCGATGAGGAACTGATTCAAAAACAACTGGTGGCAAAATATCAAACCGATGAAATAACCTCGGAACAAATTGCCGAATGGTACATCAACCTTGCCCGGATGATGGAAAAAGAAGGCATCCAAAAGGC
Organism: uncultured Maribellus sp.; assembly: GCA_964533365.1. GTDB lineage: Bacteria > Bacteroidota > Bacteroidia > Bacteroidales > Prolixibacteraceae > Draconibacterium. Next base: position 563 of record CAZHKI010000258.1, read on the forward strand.
TGGGCATCTCCGTTTTTTAACCAACATTGTAAACGAACTGAACGAATTTCATCTTTCCTTGCTGAAAACAGAGGTTGACCCAAAGTTTGTACAGAATTTTCGTTCAGTTGCCGGGTTGCTTTCTGAACTCAGGAAAAAAACAAACACAGACGCAAACGATATTCAGTTGGCGCTTGATTCGGTGTACGGCTTTCTGCTGCTGAAACTAAAAAATGCAGAAATATCAGCAGAAACCACTGAAGCGATGAAAAGCCTGGGCTATTGGCTCAGCGTTTTGTCGAAACATTACAAGGATTTTGAGGCCGGTGAAATGGAAATGTATTCAGTGTAGAATTACTTATTGGTTTCAAAATCGGTAATCAGCCCTTGTGTCAGCCAGTTGGCCACCGCCTGCCGGTTATCGGGAATAATAAAACGCTGCTGGTCGCGACGGTGGTTGATGTTCCCCAGTTCGATATAAACGGCCACCGGGTATGAGTTTCGGACTTCATATAAACTTCGTGTTGAAACGGTTCCCTTGTAACCTCTGCCGGGCTGGTGCTGGTCGTATTTTTCCTGAAAGGTTTGCTGGAGTAACCGTGCAGCTTTTTCCCCGGTTTTACTCCGGTTGTCGTGATAAAAGAATACATCGATGTTTTCGCCGTGGCTGCGTGAATCAACATGAATGGAAATCATCCGCTGAAAAGCTGAGCGGTTTTGGCTGTAAAGTTTATTCACCGCTTCAGTTCGCTGGTTCAGCCTTTTTAACTGGTTTAAGGGTATGGTCTGGTTGGGGTAACAAACTTCGTCTTTGTCGGGTTTCAGGAAATTTTCGTCGCGGATGCCATCGTTGGGGTCTCGGGTAATCATGTAAACCGTTGCGCTGTTTTGGATGAGGTTTCTGGCCAGTCGCAAGGTTACATCGTAGGCATATTCGTCTTCGCACAGCGAGTGGTTTTCATACTTGCCAATAGCTCCGGGATCGGGGCCGCCGTGACCGGCTACAAGGTAATAAATTGCCCCGTTTAGCTGATTGCTGAGAATTTCAACATTTTCATATTTCTGACCTAAAATTTTATGTTTTGCGGTTTTGTTTGTAACTGGAGCTGAAGCAGGGGGTTGATCAGTTGTTTCCTGCAGCATATCAGGAAGTTTGTATTTTTTTCCGGCAATCAGTGTGTTGTCTTTTCCCAGGTCGTTTTTATTCAGTTCAATAAAGGCATTGAAATGCTCCTGCGATGAAAGCCCGTGCCTCGACAATAGACGGATAATACCGTCTCCTTTTTCGGCAACCACCTCTTTTTGTTGCGAACTTACCGGGGACGGCAAAATGAAAATGATGAAAAAAAGCAGGATTTTGAAGGCCTTCAATGTTTTTATGTGTAAGTTTGAACCGAACATATTTTCCCAAAAATCTGTTTATCTGAAGAACAATATATGGACTAAATTAATGGTTAGTTTCTAAAAATTGGTTTTTTATGCAACGAACTTTCATCTACACGTTGTTGATAACTTGCGTTTTACTGGTTAGTTCCTGTAAAACACAATATGTTACGTCGTCAGCCAGATTTGTAAATATTCCGGTTTCCGACAGTTTGTATGGTCTCGATAATCAGATTGTACAGCTTTACATGCCTTTTAAAAACAGGATTGAAAAAGATATGCTGCGGGTTATTTCCTATTCGGAAAAAGAGATGGAAAAAGACAAACCGGAAAGCCCGCTGACCAATTTTCTGGCCGATGTCCTGCTGGAAGAGGGATTGAAAGAAGTGAGAAAAAGTGGCTGGGACTGCGTGCCAACAGTTTCTTTTTTCAATTATGGCGGTATCCGGACTTTTTTGCCCTGGGGCGAGATTACCGTAGGAAAAATCTTTGAACTGATGCCATTTGAAAACGAAATGGTTTTTGTTCAGATCAGCGGATCGCAGTTACAGGAATTTCTCGATAAAATTGCATCCAAAGGTGGCGACAGTATTGGTGGCGCCCGTTTTGTCATTTCCGGTGAAAAGGCCGTGAATATTACCATCGGCGGAAAACCGCTTAATGCTGGCGCAGCTTACTGGCTGGTTACGAACGACTACATTGCTGGTGGCGGCGACGAAATGGATGTATTTACCCATAATTCAGCTCTGCTGAACACTGGGAAAAGAATCAGGGATATTATTATCGCTCATCTCGAAGAAATGCAGAATGAAGGCAAAGTGATAAATGTTAATACCGACGGGAGGATTACCTATGAATAGGCGAAAGTTTCTGAAAAATATTACAGTCGGCAGCGCTGGTATCACATTAGGAGCAGTACCTTTTGATCTTTTGGCTTCTGATGATTTTGTTACAGTTTCGTTTTTACATACCAATGATTTGCATTGTCACATTGAACCATTTTCTGACGAAAACGAGCGGTATGCCGGGAGAGGAGGATTGGCACGGATTTCGGACCTGGTTAAAACAGTCAGGCAGCAAAACCGGAATACATTGCTTTTCGACGCCGGCGATATGTTTCAGGGGACGCCTTATTTTAATTATTTTCAGGGCGACCTGATGCTGAAACTGATGACCGCCGTGGGCTACGATGCCGGTACCATTGGAAACCATGAATTCGACAACGGATTGGAAGGAATTCTTAATCCGCTTCCCTTTGCCGGTTTCCCGATTATCAATTCCAATTACGATTTTTCCGACACCATCTTGGCCGGAAAAATTCCCCGCTGGGAAATATTTAAACGGTCAGGAATTAAAATCGGAGTTTACGGTTTGGGTGTCGAAATGAAAGGACTGGTTACCGAAAAAAATTACGGAAATACCATTTACAACGATCCGTTGACTGTGGCTCTCGAAATGGAGCAGTTTTTAAAAGATGATCAAAAATGTAACCTGGTGGTTTGCCTTTCGCACATAGGGCTGCAATACAGGGAAAAAAGGATCAGCGATCGGATTGTGGCACAGGAAACATATAAGACTGATTTGATTATTGGCGGGCACACCCATTCCTTTCTGGAAGAACCGGTTGCACTGAAAAACCGTTCGGGTAACGATGTGATAGTAAATCAGGCCTGGTGGGGTGGACTGGTTGTAGGGAAAATTGATTTTGTTTTTGAACGTTCCGGTAAAAAGAGAAATGCTGTTTTCTCACAAAATTTAAATGCCTGATATGAAACGAACGAACCGGATTTTATTGTCCGTTGTTTCAGGATTACTACTTAGCCTGGCATGGCTTGGTTTTCCCGGCTGGACACTATTTTTTGCCTTTATCCCCCTGCTGGTACTTGATGGTTATTTGGTGGATAATAAGTTTGCCTTTCGCAGTGTCTCTTTCTGGGGGCATTCATTTCTGGCCTTTTTAATCTGGAACGGATTAACCACCTGGTGGATTGCCCATGCCACACTGGTTGGCGCCCTGATGGCCATTGTGGTCAACTCATTTTTAATGTCGTTCGTCTTTTGGCTGGCACACATTGCCCGTCGCAATTTCACAAAGAACCTGGGCTACATCGCCTGGATTGTTTTTTGGATTACCTTCGAATTTTTCCACTTTCACTGGGAAATTGAATGGCCCTGGCTTACCCTCGGAAACGGCTTTGCCAATCAGGTTAAAATGGTGCAATGGTACGAATTTACCGGTACGTTGGGTGGTTCACTCTGGATTTTGGTCATGAATGTTTTGTTGTTTAAACTGTTTGTTGCCATTAAACAGAAAACAGGCAGTTATCAATCTCGAATTGGTCTTGCTGCTGGTGTGCTGCTGGTTTTGTTTGTCCCGGTTATTTACTCTCTGTTTTCCTATTCCTCGTACACCGAAAAAGAGAATCCCAAAAATGTTGTTGTCGTTCAGCCTAATGTTGATCCGTATTCCGAAAGTTTTGATCCTTCCGCTGAGATGGAAAAGCTGGATAACCTGATACGCCTGGCCGAATCAAAGGCCGATGGGGAAACCGATTTTATCGTTGGCCCGGAAACCATTTTTGAATCGCCTTTGCTGAATTGGGACGAAGCGAATTTGTCTTACAATCCATATTATCAAAAACTGGCTCTGTTGACACAACGTTATCCGAAAGCGGAAATGGTTTTTGGTGCTACCACCCTGAGGTTTTACAACGATGAAAAAAGTGCCACCTGCACAGCCCGGAAATACCAGGATAAGTTTTACGACGTTTTCAATTCTGCCATTTTTATTGAAAAGAACGAGCAATACCAGGTGTATCATAAATCTATTCTGGTGAATGGTGTTGAAAAGATTCCGTTCATGAAATACCTGGGTTTTTTGCGTGAAATTTTTATTGATTTGGGAGGGGCGAGCGGTTCGCTGGGTAGCCAGGATGAAGCTTCGGTTTTTGTATCGCATGATGGTACTAGAATAGCCCCGGTGATTTGTTATGAATCGGTTTTTGGAGAATACCTTACCAGTTATGTGAAAAAGGGGGCAGGACTCATCTTTATCATCACTAACGACGGCTGGTGGAAAAATACACCAGGCTACAAACAACATGTTTCGTTTGCCCGGTTGCGGGCTGTTGAAACCCGGCGCAGTATTGCACGATCGGCCAACACCGGGATTTCCTGCTTTATTAACCAGCGGGGCGATGTTTTACAACCCACCGGTTGGTGGACTGCAACAGCCATTAAAGGACAACTGAATGTCAACGATGAATTATCGTTTTATGTGAAATATGGTGATTATATTGCCCGTATCTCGTTGTTTGTAAGTGTAATGCTGGTTTTATACCTGATTTCGGCCCGTTTGCTGAAAGACAAAAAAAATCCGCATTAATCCTGTTTGCGTAAAACCCCTGATTGACAGGATTTGAGTGCCCGGCCGATCAAACTTCCAACGGTCTTTCGACTCATCCCGGTTTTATCCGGAACTACAAGGCCTGTTTTAGCGACCATAAAGAGCTTACTCTTTGTTTTTAGTTCTGTTGAGTTTACCAACGAATGAATTAATGCGGAAAATATTTTTATTCTTCAATGAACTCTTTTTATATTACCAAATGTAACTTTAAGCTTCTGTATTTGCAAATCTTTATGGCAGTTTATTTTCATTCTAAGATTTAATGTGCTGGTAAAAAGATCGTTAAATCGAGTTCGTGTATTTTGTGGGTACAAGCAAATTTCAAGAGAGCTTAACAAAACTTTTCTTTAAATACAAATTTTCTACATCCAGATTGCAGACTTTTATAAGAGAATAATTGTTGACAATATTATTTTTCCATTGGTAAATAAATCATGATGAAGCAAATGGCTTGGATTATGCTCTACATAGGACCAATTTTTTTGTGAAAGATTTTGTCAATGAGAAAACAATTAATACATTTGCACGCACAAAAAAAGGCCGGCAGGCCTGACGTTCATTAAAAGGGTGAGGTGGGTGAGCGGCTGAAACCAGCAGTTTGCTAAACTGCCGTACGGGAAACTGTACCGCGGGTTCGAATCCCGCCCTCACCGCTTTTTTTATTTATTCGGGTTTAGTCCGCCAGGACGATATTAAGTAGTGATGGC
>CAZHKI010000259.1:0-299 GCA_964533365.1 uncultured Maribellus sp.
CTGGTCTTGATTATTGCCCATAATTTTAATTGTCAATACTTCTAATTAATCCAGTAGTTTCGAAGAATGAAATGACAAGAAACCATAAGTTCAAAACTTATGATCCCTATTCTTTAAAAATTATCACTAAAAAACTGAACACTGCTAACCGATCACTTTTCAATTCTCACCCTGGCATCCACCGCTAAAATTTCACGTTCGTTACCCAGCAGCGGGTTAATATCCAGTTCCTTGATTTCGGTGGCAAACCGCAACAGGCTCGAAAGCCGGACAATGATGCCGGCAAATTCTGAAAGGTT
>CAZHKI010000259.1:323-6024 GCA_964533365.1 uncultured Maribellus sp.
CTGGTTGTTTTCGGTAGCCTTTCAGAATTTTAAATGATTTCAGGCTGGTAATCATCGACAAAGCTTCGTCTTCGGTCAGGGGCGCCAGGCCCGAGGCCACGTCTTTCAGAACTTCCACAAAAATGCCGCCCATTCCGCAAAGTACCACGTGCCCGAACCCGGGTTCGTATTTTGCGCCTAAAAACAGTTCGGTTCCCGAAGCCATTTGCGCCAGCAGCACGCCTTCCGAACCTTCAATCCCGTTTAGATGATGAAATTCTTTTCTCACCGAACCGGTGTTACGCACATTCAGGATGACGCCGCCCACTTCGGTTTTGTGTACCGGCCCCACTACTTTCATCACCACCGGAAAGCCAATCTTCAATGCCGACAACACTGCTTCGGTTTCAGTTTTCACCACCATCTCCTTCACCCGCGGGATTCCGGCAGCATCGAAAAGTTCATGGATGATTTCGGGCGGTTGGTAGCCACTATCGGCGCGTTCAACAATATCCCTGATTCGTTTGAAATCGACTCCTTTCAGAAAGATTTCGTTTTTCGACGGTAGCGGCGTGTTCATCACCTTGGTGAGTGCCCGGCCCAGCAAAACCTCATCGGGAAAATTCACATTTCCGTGCGACAAAAAGCGGGCAACATCTTCCTTCACGTTGATCAGCGATGGCAAAATCGGGTAAATGGGTTTACGGCATATTTTCATTTTTTCAGAAAGCAAATCATACACATCGCGAATGGGGAACAAACCGGGGCTTCCAAATATTACAGCCATCCCATCCACATCGAAATCGTTTTCACAGGCATCAATAATTTCGCCCAGTTGTTCAGCCGTGCCGGTGGCCAGAAAATCGACGGGATTTTCGACCGACGAGCCGGGAAACAACTTCTTTTTCAGGGCTGACTTTGCCGGGGAATCTTCAATCCGGGGAATAGAGAGGCCGCCGTCTTCCAGTGCGTCGGTGAGCATTACACCCGGACCACCGGCATGGGTTACAATGGCCAGTCGTTTACCTTTCAGTTCGTTACACATAAAAACTGAAGCCACTGTGGTGAGTTCCTCGCGGCCATAACAGCGGACAATACCGGCTTTTCGAAAAAGCGCCTCCACAGCCGAATCGGAACTGGTGAGCGCTCCGGTATGCGACGAAGCGGCCCGGCTGCCTGCTGCAGAACTCCCGGCTTTGATGGCTGCAATGCGGCATCCCTTTCTGATGAGCGACGACGCATGAAAAAGCAGTTTGTCGGGATTGGCAATGTTTTCGATGTAAAGTAACTTCACCTTTGGGCTGACCCCGGGAATGTATTGGGTATCGAGGTATTCGAGCAAATCTTCCACGCCGGTTTGCGCGCTGTTGCCCACTGAAAAAACGTTGGCAAAACGCAATCCTTTGGGAATACCCGATTCGATGATAAACACAGCGGTGGCGCCCGATCCCGAAATAAAATCGCAACCATCGGGCGACAAGGTTGGGATAGGCGTGGTAAAAACGCTGGTATGAAAAGGCGTCATCACTCCAATGCAGTTGGGGCCAATGAGACAGCCCCCGTTTTCAGTCACTACTGCGGCAATTTCCTTTTCCAGTTGCTTTCCCTGTTCGTCCATTTCGCCAAATCCCGCCGAAACAATAATGAAAGCTTTCGTATCGTTCTGCTCAGCTAGTGTTTTAACCACCGGGAAACAAAAGTGCGCCGGGATAGCCAGTACAGCCAGATCAACCGCAGGCAACTCCTCAACTGATGAAAAAGAAGGAATACCCTGAACCGTTGTTTCGTTCGGGTTTACGGCATACAACTGCCCCTGGAACCGGTTATCGATAAGGTTCTTGATAATTTTTCCACCGGGTTTCGAAATATTGTTCGACGCCCCGATCACCGCGATGCTTTCCGGCCGAAACAGTTTTTCGTTGATCATGCCATCCTTTTTTATACCGGTAAAGGTATATATTTCAGAATTACCCTTCCCTGATAAATTTCATTTGTTGGGATCCGCGGCTTCCAAATGGGAACTGCGATTTTCAATTGCAGAAATACCCCGGCGAATACAATTCGCCGATCCCTAATCCCGATTCCGCAGATGAGCCTGTGCCCCCAGGGGATCCGCGGTTTTCAACCGCGGAAAGAAGGGATCTGCGATTTCTAATCGCAGAGAATCCTTCGTCGAATACAATTCGCCGATCCCAGCCCGATCCCAGTCCGATTACCAGTCGAAAAAACCATTCCCCGGCCAGTCGTCCCTGTTCAAAACCAGTCCGGCATTGACCGGGTTATTCAACGTATATTCGACAGCATAATACAAATGCTTTTCATCGCGAATTGTTGTGTCAAAGCTCTCTTTTTGCCATAAAGCTCCGGTTCTCCCTTCCCGTTTATTAATACGGCTGGCCGTTTGTCTTTTTACCGACTGTAAAATATCCTGTAAATAAACCGGCTTCTCCCATTTATCCTTCTCCTGCAATTTAAGAACCCAGTGGACATGATTGGGCATAATTGAATAGGCAAAATTGACCAGCTTTTTCCCTTCCCAAAAGAGAAGAGCCTCCACCATAATTTCCAGGTTCCCGGGCGTTAACAAATCAACCGGTGAGTTGCCGGCTGACACCAGCAATTGGTCGTATGCCTTCATATATTTTCTCCGGGTCAGGTTGTACTGAAGAGTCAATTCATCGACAATCTGTTTTTCATGCTTCTGCTCCCTGTAAAAATCAATCCGGGATTTCAGGATTTCGAGTTTTTGAGTGTAAAAAAGCAAAGCGTGGGGAGGTATGGCATCTTTTAAAGTCCAGGTAACGAAGTAGGCCTGTCCAGGCTGCTGGAAATGGGGCAAGTTATGTCTGTAAGATTCCTTTTTATCCATTTCTGTGCATTAAATTTATCAAGTTAAAACAAAATCAGGTTATCTCCAACGAGAACTACGGGTTCCAAAAGGGATCTGCGATTTTCAATCGCAGAAAATCCTTCGGCGAATACAATTCGCCGATCCCGATCCTCAGCCCGATTCCGATTCGGGCTGCCGGGAGCCAATCCGAACAGCATTTTTCTGCAGATTCAATTCGCAGAAACCGGTTTTTCATTAGTTTTAGCAAAAAATCCAATGCCAGAAAAAAAGGAGCAAAAAATAATAGTCTTCCTGTCGATGGCGCCTGCTGACAGAATCCTGATTCTGAACGGGATAAAAATCGCTTCTATTTTCCGCAAAGAGCTGTGCCTTTTATACAATTACCCCGGTTCAAAGAAAAAATTTCATGCCGCTTATAAATCGAAGCTGATGGATTATACACAGCCCATCAGAAATGAGATTCCGGGATTGAAAGTATCCACGCTGCTGCTTTCGGAACCGGTTTGTGAACTTCCCGAAAAACTCTCCGACGAAACGGAAGCCATTTTTCTGATTGCCCCTTCGTCGAAGTTTTCAGCCTATTCGAAAGCCGTAACCCGAAGCCCGATTCCATTTCTTTTTGTGGATGAAACCCTGGAGAAAGTGCCGGAATACAATAAACTTATTTTGCCGGTGGATTTACGAAAGGAAAACGAGGACAGCGTGATGTGGAGTTCGTATTTCGGGCGGTTTGCCGGCGCCGAAATTGTGGTGGTGGCTGCCAACGATAAAAAGAAGGAAAACCAGGAACAGGTAAACAGAAATGTGCTGATGGCAAAAAAACTGTTCAGTAAATTCAACATCGTCCATAAAATTTACAAAGGAGAACATTCGAGCCTGCGAAATGGTTTCGAAGCGCTGGAACTGGCGCTGCATTCGAATGCCGACCTGATGGTTATCCTTGGCAGTTCGGTCATTACGCCACTCGATCTGCTGGTGGGGCTCCCCGAACGAAAAATCATCAAAAAGGCAGGCAAACTCCCGGTACTGATGATCAATCCGCGAAAGGACAATTATATTTTATGCGACTGATTTCAATTGGCAGTGAGCGGTGAGCAGTGAGCAGTTGGCCTTAGAATTAACAATTAGCAGTAAAAATGAAAATTGCTTTCGAAGGTATTATCTTTCTTTGACAATTTTCTTTTTCTTACAGCTTGAGTCTTGAAGCTTGAGTCTTATAACTTAGGGTTCAAACAAAATAGTATTCTGCATTCCATAATACATTTGCGATGTTAGTTACCGACAGATTTATTACTTTCGTGCTGAAATCAGAAAAATCATGAAAAAATTACTCTTCATACTTGTTGCTTTTGTTTCATTTACGGGAATGGCACAAAATTTCGAATACCAGGTTATATTTGAAGGCATTGGCGATAACCGCGAATATTTCAGCAACATGGCAATGCCGCAAACCATTTTAGGCAGTCGCGGCGCGTTCGAGCTGGGTATGGAAAAAGACGGGCACCGCATTCGTGCCGGATTAAGCCAATTGCTCGAATTTGGCAGCGACATCGACGCGCAAAAACCCAGGCTAACCCTTTACTACCAGTTCAGCGACACTAAAAAAGATTTTCTTTTTGGCGCTTTTCCACGCCGCGGAAGAATTGATTTTCCGCTGGCCATGTTAACCGACACGTTGTTGTATTATCGCCCCAATATAGAAGGTTTGTTTGGCGAAGTGCGCTGGGATTGGGGCCATCAAAACGGATTTGTCGATTGGGTGAGCCGTCAGACCGATGTGAAACGCGAAAATTTTATGGCTGGTTTCTCGGGCGAAATCTATCACAAAAACCTGTTCCTGCAAAATTCTGTACTCATGTTTCACGATGCCGGGCCAGGGATCGATATTCCTGGCGACCACATCAGGGATTACCTCGGTTACGCCGTTCAGGCCGGAATCCGCACGGCTGAAAATTCAGCGCTGAACGGGTATATCAAGGCAGGAATCCTGACCTCCATGTTCCGCCACCGGACCATTACAAACGGATTCGAGGCTAAAAGCAGCCTGTTTGCCGAGGCAAAAGCCCGGTATAAAAATTACGGGATAAAATCGGTTTTGAGTGCAGGCGGAAGCCACACATTCAAAACCGGCGACCTGATGTACCGCGCCGAAAACTACTGGCGCACCGATGTGATCTGGTATTTCATCAACCACGAACGGGTAAAAGGGACCTTCAACCTGTCGTTCCACCTCATCGACTGGAGCGACCTCGACCAGTCGCAGCAAATGTCGGTTGTTTATGTATTTGGAAAATAATATTTTGAATCCCTTCGAATAAACTTCCCCTCCTGTTTCATTTACAAAAATATATCCATAACTTTATGGATGTTAAATCATTTATACTCTGACTGACACAGAAAAGATAAACGACCACAACATTTACAAACAGGTTTACCCATAATTTCAGCCCTGCATCATACATAAAATGATGTTTTACCGGAATTCTCTGTTCATTTTTATTGTTTATATAGAATTTTAAATTCAATAACCAAAAACCACACTGATGAAAACTTTAACTACGCTTCTTTTCATTTTTTTGACGATCAATCTGGCCATTGCCCAGGAAAACGGCGGGCCATACACACCTGACGCAAACACAGTTCTCTTAATGCATTTCGATGGAAATGCGACTAATTCTGCCAGCGTTGGAAATAATGGAATTGCCCACGGTACCGGAGTTTCCTATGAAACCGGAGTTCATGGCCAGTGTTTGCGTTTGGATAATTCCACTAACGACAAACAAAGCTGGATTGAAGTTCCGTTTTATGATGAACTCAATTCTTCGGAAGAGTTTTCTGTTGAATGCTGGTTTAAAATTAATTCGTGGGGAG
>CAZHKI010000260.1:0-6018 GCA_964533365.1 uncultured Maribellus sp.
AGAACTTGAAAAAGAAGCGGAGGAGGATGGTAAGTTCAAAACCCAGATCAAACCACTGTTTTACGGGAATCAGTATTTCCTGTATGTTTACAAAGTTTACCGCGACATTCGGCTGGTGGGCGCCCCGCCGTCGGCTATCGGGAAATTTGGCGGCGACACCGACAACTGGATGTGGCCGCGTCATACCGGCGATTTTTCGCTCTTCCGCATTTATGCCGGAAAGGACAATGAACCAGCAGATTATTCTCCTGACAATGTTCCGTATCAACCCAAAAAATTTTTTCCCATTTCGATGAAAGGGATTCAACCCGGCGATTTTACCATGGTTTTCGGGAATCCGGGGCGCACTTCCCGTTATATTCCTTCGCAGGAAGTGGATTTAATTATGAACCAACGCGATCCCGACCGGGTAAAAATCCGTGATAAAAAACTGGAAATAATTGGCGCCGACATGGAAAAAGATGCCGGTGTGCGCATTCAGTATTCGGCCAAATACCAGTCCATCAGCAATGCCTGGAAAAAGTGGCAGGGCGAAGTGAAAGGCTTGGAACGCCTCGGCGCTGTCGGTCAGAAACAAACGTTCGAAAAAGAGTTTCAAACCTGGGCCGAAACCAACGGAAAGTGGAAAAACGACTATCGGCAGGTATTCAGTAATTTTGAGCAAATTTACGACCAATATGCCGGGTATATCGGAGCTTCCGACTATTATACAGAGATTGTCCTTGGCGGTGTTGAGATTTTTTCACTGGCTACTCAACTCAGCGCCATCATCAGCCTGATTGAAAACAAGCAAACTAATAACCTGAAGGAATCCTGCGACGGAATGTTGAAACGGCTGCCCGGCTTTTATAGAAATTTCAACCAGCCAACCGACGAGAAACTATTTGCCGCGTTGATCCCGATGCTGGCAACCAACGTCGATCCCCGTTTCCTGCCAGCTGGTTTCGCGGAACAGGTTAAAAATCAAACAACCGATGATTTGCTGAAAACAGTGTACCGGAAATCCGTGGTGGCCAATCGTTTGAAAATGGAACAATTGCTTCGCGGGGCCAACCCGAAACCACTGCTCAAACTGCGGAAAGATCCCATGGTGGCGATGGTGAAAAACCTCGGCTTTCATTACCTGACTGCGATCAAACCGGTGGTCGATTCACTCACGGTTCAACTGGAAAACAACATGAAAACATACATGGCCGGCATTATGGAAATGAAAAGCGGGCAGGCGCTCTACCCCGACGCCAACCTCACGTTGCGCGTTACCTACGGGAAAGTGGAAGGTTACAGCCCGATGGACGGCGTTTCCTATAAATACCTTACAACGTTGGATGGTATCATGGAAAAAGACAATCCTGAAATTTACGATTACGATGTGCCGGCACGGTTAAAAGAATTGTACAAAACCAAAGATTTTGGCCGTTATGAAGTGAACGGGACTGTCCCGGTGGCTTTTGTGGCGTCGAACCACACTTCGGGCGGAAACTCGGGAAGCCCGGTGGTAAACGCCAGCGGTGAACTGATTGGCGTGAATTTCGACCGTTGCTGGGAAGGGACCATGAGCGATATTATGTTCGATCCCGACATGTGCCGTAACATCTCCATCGATATTCGTTACGCGCTGTTTATCATCGATAAATTTGCCGGTGCCGGTTATTTGCTCGGTGAAATGAAGATAGTGGAGTAGGAAAGAAAGTTGACAGTCTCAGTCTCAGTCTCAGATAACAGAAGGATGACATCTCTGCAAAAGATGCCATCCTTCTGTTGATTACTGTTTATTAACAATCAGTTTTAAAGTCGAAACTCCTTCCGAAGTTGTAAGTTTACAAAGGTAAACGCCACCAGCCGTGAAAATATTCTCAACCGGGACAGTGTGGTATCCGGAATTTCGTATTTCATTCAGTAAGGTACAGATTTTGCGGCCCTGGATATCGTAAACAGCCAGGTTGACTTTGTCGTTGGTTTTGGTTTGGAAGGAAATGACAGATTCGCTGGTGATGGGATTGGGGTAGCACAGAAACCTTGTTGGAATCTCCGGTGAAAAAACTTTCGTTACCATTGCTGAATAATCCACAGGTTCTTTTGAAATCCTGAATTCATCCATCCACCCGTCGAACTGAATGTTGCTGCCACCATCCACACCACCGATAAACAAATCATTATTGGAGTGATTTAGTTCGCCGGAATGGCCTGTTGGAAAATCTCTTGAATCCTCAAAGATGAGTTGCCGATGTTCATCATGAACGTAGAACTTCACTTTTTTTGTACTGCCATTGCTGGTCATAGCCACATGGTACCATTTGTTTGGTTGCAATTGCTGGTTCTGGAAAAATCCTGCATCAGACAGGTTGTTAAATTTTGCATATCCGCCAAACCCATTTCCATCGCCTGAGAGCCAGATTCCAAATGATTCTGCTTTTTCCAAAATCAGGGGATACTGTGTTTTTGGAGTTCCAATCTCATTAAATTTCACCCATGTTTCAATGGTCCAGTTATTTCCCAGGTTTAATTCGTCGGTATGAGGCGTACGCAGACAATGCCAGTTTGATTCAGCTGTATTGTTAATTCGGAATGATTTACCCAAATGCAAATCGAAATTATCATCAAAAATTTTGTATTCAGTCGATTTTTCTTTGGGTTGAACGTTATTTTGAACAGCATTTTCCGTGTTTTCTTCAAAATGCATTAATAAAATGTCCTGATCTTTTTTCTTATACACACCACCGATTAATCCTGCATTTTTACAACGCAATGGTTCAGATATAAAGTAAATCTGGTTGCTGGTGAGGCTGGTCGCTTTTAACTGTAATTTTTCACTTTCAGTTTCAGGAAGAATTATATCGCATTTGTTGGTGGAAGATGTCACTGAATCGAGCAGGGTTTGCCATTGTTCTCCGTTGGTCGAATATTCCAGTTTAAAATCTTTTATTCCTTCTGATTCCCAGTAAATAGTTTGGGTTGTTCCGGTTTGAAAATAAGTGTTGTTAACGGGATATTCAAAAGAAATTACTTGTTGATTAAATACATTAAAAGTTTGTGACCTCCTGTAAATATTCCCATCTGCCGAATCGCTCACCCGAACTTTATATTCTTTTGAAACCGTTTCAGGAGTGACCCATAAAAACTTACCATCACCGGCATTCACATTTTCGGCAATGGGTTGCCAGTTTTTCCCGGCATCAGTAGAATATTCCAATAAAACAGTATTTATATTTTCTGATGACCATTTGATTTCTGTGTCCGTTTGTTTTTGAAAATATTCATCTCCCTTTGGATAGTCGAGTGAAAGCGTTTTTCCCTGCCAATCGGGTTCTGCATAAATTAATGCACTTTGATTTTTTCCATATTCGAAATGGTCAATATCGGTCCACCATTCTGTATTATCTATCGATAAGTCAGTATGGAATTTATTGTCGGCAGAATAGCCATCGCAAATATAAAAGTGGCCTGCCCAACTTCCATCGTCATATCTTTCGGCTGTGCCTTCAATTAAAATGGGCCGTCCGTTGCTTAGTTCATTTTTGAAAATATTTTCCCACTCTGTTTTCGTATATTCTTCACGGTAAACAATCTTTAAATCTTTATTGAACCTGAAATATTTTTCTAAAATGGTTTTTATGGGAGCTCCACCACCTCCAACTCCATATTTTTTTTCTGCAGCGCCAATATGTGCAACCATTGTTGCCGCAGCAGAATATTCTTCTTCTGTCGGATTTGCGTCAAAAACATAAGGCATTTCATCAAAGCGATATTCTGAATGGTCGAAATCGGCCAGCCAATGAAATTCACCATCATCGTAATCAATATTCCCAATTGGGAATCGTGGGTGTTCCCAATAGTGAATCAGACGCATCGAGGCTGTCATTCCGCAACTGTTTCCTTTATGTAGTACCCCAGTATTTTTACTTACGGGGAAATAAGCCATAAAAGGCCACTGATAAACTTTCCATTTATCGCGTAAAAGTGGTTGTACGGAATCTTTCAGTTCGGCAATATTTATATTTGAAACGATGTCATCCCGGTGTTTCAGGTATTTATTGCTAATCCGAAGTTCATCTATCCAGCCATCAAAATAGGTTTCATTATTATTGGCAAAACCAATGTATAATTTGTCGTTACTGTTAAAAGGCTTTGTATAAGTATATTTATGATTTGCATATATTTCTTTATAGTTTTCATCACGCAAAACCAGATATAAATGATTGTGTGAAAAATTAAAGTAAACTGCTATGTGATACCATTTTCCGGATTCAATGATATCTGTTGTACCTACATAGCCACCTCTGTTGTAATCGTCATTAATACAGTTCATTTCGGCAGCAAGAACATTTTTTTCCTGAATTAACTGAATCTGGTAGTCAGCCTGCCAGTTTTCACCTTTTTTTAAAATAATTGGAAATTTAGTGTGATTTTCACCCCACGAATTCAGTTTAAACCAGCATTCAATGGAGAACTCTTCGGTAAAATTTAATTCATCATAAAACGGTACTTCAATCCAGCTTTGTTTGTCGGCAGTTGAATTGTTGAGCCGCAGGCACTGCC
Organism: uncultured Maribellus sp.; assembly: GCA_964533365.1. GTDB lineage: Bacteria > Bacteroidota > Bacteroidia > Bacteroidales > Prolixibacteraceae > Draconibacterium. The sequence continues at coordinate 4,537 of CAZHKI010000260.1, forward strand.
CGTGAATGCTGGTTTCGTATGAAACTCCGGTACCATGAACAATCCCGTTATTCCCAACAGAGGCTGAGTTTGTGGCATTGCCATCGAAGTGCATTAAGAGGACGGTGTTTGCGTCAGGAGTGTAAGGCCCGCCGTTTTCCTGGGAAATTGCCAGGTTGGCAATTAGTAAAATAATCAGGAATGTGTAAAAAGTTTTCATAAATGTGGTTTTAGGTTAGTTTGAATTAACAATCAGTTTCAACGTTGAAACTCCTTCTGAAGTAGCCAGTTTGCACAAATAAATTCCGCTTACTGTGATTTTATTTCCAAGTTGAATGGTATGTGTTCCTGCATTTAATTTTTCATCCAGCAGCGTGCAGATTTTACGGCCCTGGATATCGTAAACTGCCAGATTGACTTTTTCGCTGGATTGTGTTTCGAAAGAAATCATCGTTTCACTGGTGACCGGGTTGGGGTAGATGGTGAAATGCAAATCATCCGGCTGTATTTGAATGTCGTTTGTTCCAACCACCATAGAATTGTAGTCAACCGCTTCTTTTGTAATTCGCAGTTCATCCAGGTAGCCATCCAGTTCCAGGTTGCTTCCGCCACCCAGACCTCCGATGGTCAGCAGGTTTCCATTCTGTACAATTTGTCCGTTGCTGCCGGCCGGAAAATTCTGAACTTCTTTAAAAATCTGGTTGTAATTTTTATCATGAACATAAAAATAAACCTTTTTCTCAGCAGCATTGCTGATCATGGCAACATGGTACCACTCGTTTAAGTTATATTCCTGCGGGTGATAAAATTCTACTTTCGAACCGTTTTCAAAATTCACACCTCCGCCAAAATGTTGCCACCCGGCGCCAATATTAAAAGCATCCCATTTGTTAATGACTAAAGAGGCAACCGTTCGTTCGCCCATAATACTGGCCACTTTTACCCAGGTCTCCATGGTCCAGTTGTTGCCTAAATCGATGTTTTCCGAGTTTTTTACATGAATGGCATCGGCTGTTTGGTAATTTGGGTTGAATAACCGGAAAGCCCGCCCCATGTTTTTATTGTAGTTGTCAGTATAAATTCCAATGGGGTTTAGTTCATTGGGGATGAACTGGTTACTGACTTCGTTGTGAACCTTGTTTTCAAAATGCATCAGTAAAAGGGTTTTGTCATCCGCAGTATAAGGGCCTCCCCAGAGTTGTTCTGAAATGAGGTTGAATTTCCCGGAAAGGTAAATATTGCCCGTATCTTCCCGGTCTGTGGCTTTGAGAACAAAGTTATCAGCATTCGTATCAGGAAGGTTTACAAGAACAGAGCCGTCTTTGGCGTTAACCGAATCGCAAAGTGTTACCCAGGTCTGATTATCCAGCGAATATTCCAGTTTGAAGGTGTTGATTCCGGAAGACTGCCAGTAAACGGGCTGGCGGGTTCCTTTTTTGAAATTCGTGTTTTGTTTGGGATATTCAAAGCTGAATGCTTTTTGTGCGTAAACTTCAAACGGTC
>CAZHKI010000261.1:0-5995 GCA_964533365.1 uncultured Maribellus sp.
GTTTACTGTCCCGCCTTCCACCTGAAATGCCCCGTCAGTCTGGGTATGTACTGAATTCCCTGAACTGGTGCCGAAATTAGCCGTTCCCGACGAGATGCGGGTCAGCCCCTCGTTTTTTATGGAATATGCGCCACTGTTAAAACTGGCCCCGTTAATCCAAATCCCGGCGCTTTCGGGGATGGTTACTTCCGAGTTTCCGCCGAACTGGAAAGTGCCGGTGTTCATTTTGAATAACCCGTTTTCCACACTCAGCGTTCCGGAGTTGGAAAGTGCGCCGGTACCGCTGGTTTCGATAATGGTTCCAGGACTGGATCCTTTGTTGATGACGAGGTTGTTAAAAACAGAGGAAGAACTGCCGCCAATGGTTGCCGTTGTTGAGTTTCCAGAAAAACGGACGGTTCCGGTACCGGCGCTGAAAGTGCCGTTGTTGGTCCAGCTTCCGTAAACATCCAGTGTGTGGTTCCCTCCTGAAGTGAGTGTTCCCCCGCCTTGTACCGTGATGTGGTTGCACGTGGCAGCGGCATCAATGGTTACAGTAAAAGTACTGGGTATAATTACATCGTCGTCAAAAGCCGGAATGCAATTGCAATCCCAGGTATTAACATTATTCCACGGGCCATTGGCAATTGCAGTAATTGTACCGGCCATCCCCGATTTCAGTGTAACAATTTCCTGTGGTTCGGGTATGGGGGCAGGGCCTTCTCCGGTTACGGCAATGCGGTACTGCGCAGTGGTGGTGTTTCCGGTAACATCGCCGATGAGGTAAGTACGGGTGATGGTGTAGGGACAGGCGTTGTTGCTGGTGGTTTCGTCAAGCAGGCTGAAACTGGTGGGATTCAGTGTGCAGTTGTCGGAAGCAAAGCCTCCGGAGGCGGTGAGTTGCGCGAAAGTTTGCCAGGGGGCCGGGATGTTGTCGCCGCAGGTGAGGGTCAGGTCGGCCGGGAGGATGAGTTCCGGCGGTTCGGTATCTTCCACGGTGATGGTAAACGACCGCGGGGCGCTTTGGTTTCCCATGGCGTCGTAAGCCCGGTAGGTAACCGTGCTTTTCCCTACGGGGAACGAACTGCCCGGGCGGGCCGAAGATTCCCTGAAAATCTGGTTCGCCGGCGTGCAGTTGTCGCTGGCCGTGGGTTCGTTCCACGAAACATTGGCCAGGCATTCGCCGGGATCAGTTGAAACGGTGATGTTTCCGGGCATATTTTCCAGGCGCGGCACCTGGTTGTCGGAAATGGTAACGGTAAACGTGCAGGTGGTTACCTGGTTGTTTTTATCGGTGATGGTGTAGGTAATGAAGGTGGTCCCTTCATCAAAGAGGTGTTCGTTGATTGGATTGATGCCGGTTGATTTCGAAGCGTCTTCTGTGGCGCCGGTCATTTCCCAGGTTAGCCGGATGACCTCATTTTCAGTGAAAATCACATTCAGGTGATCGGAAATGTAGGTGTTGCACGAGTTGATATCGGTGTAGGTGGAAATATCTTCGGGGCAAATGATTTCGCCGGCTGTTTGCCGTTTGGTTTCTTCCGGGAGGGCCGGGGTCAGGGTGTAAAAAGGTATCGTTACATTATGCTGTGGGTACAGATAATCTAACGAAAAATAGTTGTACGTCAGGTTTCCTCTCGTCCCCGCATGGACGTTTTGGGACAGCGAAAAAACTAAAATTAACGCTACAAAAATTCTAATGGCTGTTATGTCACCGCCTTTTTTCATTACCATCACCTCTTGCCTTGTATGGCCGGGAGTTCATTTTGTAACTTTTTTAAATATCATTACCGCATTCTGATATTTAAAGCAATTTAAACCAAAATAAGCAATTTTAATAGTTTTTAATCAGTTTTGTGTACAATTTCAATTTCAAACGGGTTTGTGCTACGAATTTAGTGTAAATAAGTCACATACAAAACATTTTCACAAAAAATATTTTGGTTTATGTAAAACAATAGCTGTTTTTTAGGTAACAAAGTCATTTCGGGGGCATTTTTTTGTTTAATGAGGGAATAAAAAATGAATTCTGAACATTCGGTAATATGGGAATCTGCTGATTTTTTGGGAGAACCGGGTGGGGAAAACTGTTTATTCCGGCTGTGTTTTTCAATATAATCCGGTTTGTTGGGGGATGGATTAAAAGTATTTGGCCCTCACATAACTTCTTCCGTAAAAATCGATATCGTACCCCAGAGTGATTTCATAAGTACCGTTCTGGTAGGGGTAAATGTCGGTGTAGGTAACGTCCATGGCAAACCCAACCCTGAGGTTGTTGTTCAGAAACCACTGGGTGGTAAAACAAACGGCATCGCCCGAACGCGACATCACGCCGACCCAGAGTTTTTCGCGCAGCATAAAGTTGGCGGCAATATCGTACTGGAGCGGTGTCCCCAAGGTAGCCCGTATCATGGCGGTTGGTTTGAAAATCAGGTTGTTCATGGAAAGTATGCGGAAAACGTAGCCTCCACCCAGGTAAAATGTTCTCACTTCGGCCTGTGTTGAGTAGTTGTTTACATTCATTTTGAAGCTGTTTTCGATCATTTTGGGGATGGAAAAACTGATGTAGAAGTTTTCCTGATACAAAAAGGCGCCTATCCCAAAGTTGGGAAGGAATTTCAGATCGACGTCCTCGGCAAAAGCGGGGTCATATTCCCCGTCGGGATAGAGCTGGTATTCGGAAAGCGGGTTTTTGTAGTTCATGAATCCGAATTTCAACCCTAACCTCAGCCGTGTTTCCGGGGTCATCGATACTTCGTACGCATAATCGCCAAAAATACTCAGCCGGTTTTCACGGGCAAAATGGTCGTTCATTACGGTCAGTCCCACACCCACAAATTCGCTTTTCAGCGGCGAATGGAAGGAAATGAATTCGGTGAGGGGGGTGCGGTCGATGCCGGTCCACTGCTTGCGGATGAGTGTTGAGAATCCAATCTTTTCCCACATGCCGGCATAAGCCGGGTTAATGACCTGCGTGCTGAACATATACTGCGTAAGGATGGGGTCCTGCTGTGAAAAACTATTCCACGACAAGAGGAGGATGATAAAAATGGTTAATATGTTACGTCCCATGCTTTTTCCCATCACAAACAGGATAAAAATCAGATGTGCAGCTACAAATATATTTTAAAAAAAATCATTCTCATCCAACTTTAACCGGTTTAACAACGTTCCTGCATGGTTTTCAGTATGTTTTACTTGTTTTTTTATCTTTCACACTTTGTTTCGCGGAGGCAGAAAACTTTTTGTAATGGTTGAACTCCAGGGTGTGTACCCGATAAATCCTTCCCCTGTTGATTGCTTCTTCCCGTTATTGAAATTCCTCAGCACAAACAACCTTTCAGGGGATAAAAGGTTTTGTTGATTGGGTAAAACCATTGTTGTGCTGTCTGAGCCTTTCTTCCGGATTTTGACAGTGTCCTTTGTAAAACCGGTTGGGATTATTACTGTACAATATGTAAGCGAAGTAGGTAAATCCAACTGAAAAATAAAAGAAAGATGCGATAGCATAAAAATAACAAAAGGAGTACAATTCTCATCGCACTCCTTTTGTTATTTTCTGTTGTCCTGCCAGGGCTCGAACCTGGACTCTTCTGATCCAGAGTCAGACGTGTTGCCAGTTACACCACAGGACATTATTTCAAGGTTTTGTCGTTCTTTTTCAAAAACGCGTGGCAAAAATAATAAAAACTAAAACTTTATTAAAAAAAGTAGGATATTTTTAACAGGGATGGTCGTAAAAATCAAAAAAGCAGAAAATTTCCCCAATTTTAAGGAATCAATTTTTTACATTTTACCCAAATGGGGCAATTAAACAGACTATAAAAAATGACAAGAATACGTTTTGAAGAAATGAAATCAACCATTCAATCGGCATTTGTTCGTGCCGGGATGCCGCGTGAAAAGGCGGAGGTTTGCGCCCGGATTCATACCGAATCGGCCAGGGATGGCGTTTACTCGCATGGGTTGAACCGGGTGGAACGTTTTGTTGAGTATTTACACAAAGGGTGGGTCGATGCCGGCGCCGAACCTACACAGGAAGCTGCTTTTGGCGCTTTTGAAATTTTTAACGGCAACCTGGGCCCCGGGATTTTAAACGCTATTGTTGCCATGGATCGTGCGGTGGAACTGGCTTCGAAAAATGTTTTCGGGATGGTGGCCATGAAAAACACCACCCACTGGATGCGCGGCGGAACTTACGGTTGGCAGGCGGCTGAAAAAGGTTGCATCGCCATTTGCTGGACCAACACTGAGTCGTGTATGCCGGCCTGGGGTGCACAATCCATTGGCATTGGGAACAATCCGCTGATCATGGCGGTTCCCGGGAAAAACGGGCACATGGTGCTTGATATGGCCATGTCGCAATATTCCTATGGAAAGCTGCAGGTTACCCGGCTGAACAATGAGTTACTTCCATATCCGGGAGGTTATGACAAGGAGGGAAACCTGACCCGGATTCCGGGGCCAATCGAAGAAACCATGCGTATTTTGCCCACGGGTTACTGGAAAGGTTCGGGTCTGGCCATTTTGCTCGACATGGTCTCGGCCCTGCTTTCGGGCGGTCTTACCACAGCCGGAATTGATAAAGCCGGAAAAGGAAGCTGCGGACGGTGCAACCAGGTTTTTATTGCCATCGACCCGTTAAAAATCAATTCACCATATTTTATCGAAAAGGTTTTTGATGAAACGGTACGGCAGATTAAATCATCTATTCCGGCAGAAGGTATGGATGAAATTATTTATCCGGGCGAACGTACGCTACAAACCCGAAAGGAAAATATGGAACAGGGTATCCCGGTTGATGATGGCGTTTGGAGCAGGGTAAAGCAATTAGCCTGAAAAACAAAAAGCTGTTTTTTTGAAACAGCCTTTTGTTTTTTGGTTGACCTGCCAGGGCTCGAACCTGGACTCTTCTGAACCAAAATCAGACGTGTTGCCAGTTACACCACAGGTCAATCATTAAGTGCCTTTTTTTAAGGACGGTGCAAAAATATAAATTTTTTTCTTTTCAAGGCACGAACCTGAATTTTTTTGAACCGATGTAACCAATGAGCTTCTCTTTGAGTTTTTTCCTGCGCCCGGTTCATGTATAAAAACTGTATCTTTGCGCATGTATATAATCTGAATGGAATGAAAAACTCCGTCTTCATCAATAATATTCTGGGATGGTTTGTATTTGTGGTGGCCTCGGCAACCTATTTTTTAACGCTCGAACCCACTGTAAGCTGGTGGGACTGCGGCGAATTTATAACCAGTGCCTTTAAACTGGAAGTGGGTCACCCTCCCGGTGCCCCGCTGCACATGATCATCGGCCGGTTTTTTACGTTGTTTGCTGCCAGTCCGTTAAAAGCCGCGGTTATGGTCAACGCGTTATCGGCCCTGGCCAGCGCCGCCACCATCATGCTGCTCTACTGGAGCATTGTCCACCTTGCGCGCAAACTTTTTTCTTCTGAACAAATTAGCATTGGTGAACAGGTGGTAATTTGGGGAAGCGGACTTGTTGGTGCACTGGCATTTACTTTTACCGATTCGTTCTGGTTTTCGGCGGTGGAAGGCGAAGTTTATGCGCTGTCGTCGTTTTTTACAGCAGCCGTTTTCTGGGCAATCCTGAAATGGGAAACGGTTGCCGGCGAAAAAAATGCCGACCGCTGGCTGGTGCTGATTGCCTACCTGGTTGGTTTGTCAACCGGCGTACACCTGCTCAACCTGCTGGCCATTCCGGCCATCGGGTTGGTTTATTATTTCCGTAAATACGAGTTTTCGTGGAAGGGTGTGATAAGTGCATTTATCCTTTCTGTGGCTATACTGGGTGGGATCCAGATGGTAATCATTCCCGGAATTCCTCGGGTGGCCTTTGTTTTCGACAAACTGTTCGTAAATGGTTTTGGGTTGCCGTTTAATTCGGGGTTGCTGTTTTTTGTTATTCTGGTTGTTGCCATTTCGGTTTGGGCAGTCCGGTACACCCGGCGAAAAAATCTGGTGGTTTGGAATACAGCCGTAACCATGCTTATTGTCA
>CAZHKI010000262.1:0-297 GCA_964533365.1 uncultured Maribellus sp.
TTTGCCTGCGCCATCCTTTTTCCGTACTATATTAAAAACAAAATTTTTACCATCCCCGAATTTTTGGAGCTACGTTACAACCGCAATGCCCGGTTATTCTTTTCCGGCTTGATGCTCGTCATCAGTATTATGACCAAACTGGCTTTTACGCTCTTTGCCGGCGCTTTGGTGATGAACAGTTTACTGGGATGGAACGTAATGACCACTGTTTTTTATATCGGAATTGTTGTGGCCATCTTTACCATCATCGGGGGGTTTACGGCTGTAGCTTATACCGACACGATTCAGGCGGTGATT
>CAZHKI010000262.1:307-5994 GCA_964533365.1 uncultured Maribellus sp.
TATCGGTCTCGATAAGGTCGGTGGCTGGGGTGGTTTGATGGAAAAAGTGCCGCAGGCGATGACCATTGCCAAACCCATTGATGATCCGGTGTATCCGTTTTGGGGAATTATTGCAACAGCATTTTACGCCGGAATTTTTTACTGGGGAATCGACCAGGTAAATGTGCAACGTATGTTAGCCGCGCCCGATTTAAAACAGGCGCGCTGGGGCGCCATGTTTGCTTCGTCGCTAAAATTATTACCGGTTTTTATTTTTGCACTGCCTGGCGTAATTGCATATGCACTGTTTCCGGGACTTGAAGGAGAAGAGACCCAGCAGACTTTTATTGTGCTGCTCAACCGGTTGCTGCCTTCGGGAATCCGCGGACTGGTGCTGGCCTCACTGGTGGCCGCCCTCATTTCGTCGCTCATTGCAGTTCTCAACTCGGTATCCACGCTGGTTGTCCGCGATTTCGTGGTTGAATTCAGGCCGAAAACCGCTGAAAAACGCCAGGTACTGATTGGCCGCATCGTCATTATCATCGTTGTTCTTCTGGGAATTGGCGCCGCTTACATGGTTTATAAAAACGAAGAGGGATTGTACAAATACCTGCAAACCATTTCGGCATACCTGGTAATCCCTGTTTTCCCTGCCATATTTTTTGGAATCGTCAGCAAAAAAGTAACCCTGAAGGGCGCAACAGTTTCGGTAATTGCCGGGGTGATTATTGCTACCGTTTTTGTGATCGACCAGTTTTTAGGTGTTGAAACCGGTGAAAAAATATTCCCGTTCCTGCATTACAAATACACGCTGAACTTTGGGCTTCGCGGGCTGTGGGCCGAAATACTGATTACCGGGATTCTGTTCCTCGTGTCGGCGTTTACGAAAAAAACAGCACCCGAAAAACTGGAAAAAACAACAATCAACTATTCCAAAGGATTTATGAAACCCGAAAGCTGGACCGACTGGCGGGTAATTTGGCTGGTAATTGCCATCGTAACCATTTTCCTTTATGTTTGGCTGAGTTGAAGTAGTGATCAGTGATCAGTGGTCAGTGATCAGAAATCAACAAAAAAGATCAAAATGTTTTCACGGTCACAGGGGTTCTTGATTTTGATGAAGATCAAACCAAACAACTACTTTTTTTCCAGGATTTGATTTCCGGCGGGCGTACTACTTTTCAACGTATCGACTTCCGGCTTTTTATCCTCTTCGTCGTGAAAATGAAATACTTTATCAGTCTTCTTTGGTGGAATTGTGTTATTGATGATCTTTTCAACCGGATTTATTCTTTTAACAAAATCGATTTTGTTGCTGATTTTTAATCCAAGGACATAAAAAATGGAGGAGATCAGGATAATTGCTTTCATTTGTTTTCTGGCTTTATAAGGACTTAAATTTCACAACCAAGTTAAGCAATCGGCAGTTAACGGAGAAACATTATCTGTGAATCAACTGATTTTTTCTGCGAACAACAGAAAACATTCTGTGAAAGATTCCAATCCTGATTCACCGGCAAAATAATTCCGTTTCATTTTCTGATTTGCAGTTGGGCCAGGTAATCGAAATTTGTACCTTCCTGCACCAATTTGCAGGAATATCCAGTTTCTCCGGCAATTTCAGCCAGCAGTTTAAAATCGATAAACAGCCATTCAAACTGATCTTTCTCCTGCTGATACGTTACCTCATATTCCATCTCGCCATAATAAGCCTGATTGGCGAGATCCATCCAAACCGAACCATCTTCCTCCTCAAACAAATAACTGATGTCGGTTGAATCAATAAGAATTTGTCCGTTTTTGTTCAGCAGGTTTTTCAGGTGGAGCAGCAGTTTTTTCAATCCGTCAACCGTTCCGCCAATTCCGGCGCCATTCATCAGCAACAAAATGGTGTCGAACGAATTTCCGGAGAACTGAAAAATATCAGCACAAACCACATTCCTGATTCCCCGGCTGTTCAACACTCCGGCGGCCAGCGGCGACTTTTCAACAGCGGTTAAATCAAATCCACGTTCCTGAAGAATAATGGCGTGACAACCGGCTGCTGCGCCAACATCCAGTAATTTTCCCCTGCAGTTTTTCAGCGCGGCTATCTCCGGGACCGGCATTTCAACTTCAGTTCTGAAAAAATAAGATACCGGGATTCGCTCGTCTTCCGTGTAGTTGCTGTTGACAATAATTTCCGCATCGTTTCCAGTTGCAAAAAAATCACGAATGGCATGTCCAAACGGGTCGCCCATAATTTATTTTTTTGAGTATTTTGTCACTGCATTATTAAACGGGTGAAGTACAATTTTGCTGAAAAGAAATTCACTACCCGCTCAAATACTGATTTCACCCGTCATAAAAGTAACCGCATGACCTCCGATTTCAACCCGATCCGCTAAATTTCTGCAATAAAGCACTCCTCCCCTTGCCGAGATTTGTTTGGCAACCAAACGATCTTTTTTCAGTTCCCGCGACCAAAACGGGATTAACATGGTGTGAGCCGAACCTGTTACCGGATCTTCGTTGACGCCCACCGCCGGGGCAAAAAAACGCGAAACAAAATCGAAAGTTTCCGATGGCGCCGTTACAATAATTCCCCGGGTTTTAGAGGAAAGAATTTTCTGAAAATCGGGTTTTATCTCACTGATTTCCTTTTCATTCCGAAAAACCAGCAGGAGGTCGTCGCGGCCTCTGACACACCGGAGGGGCTGAAAATTAAAAGCATCCTTCAAATTTTCAGGATATTCGGTTTCTTCCAGTTCCGACACCGGAAAGTTCAACACGTACAAACCGTTTTCCATTTTCACACTCAGTTCCCCACTCAGCGAATTGAACCGTATTTCATTTGCATCATAATTCAAATGACTAAAGATGACATGCGCTGAAGCCAGCGTGGCATGGCCACACAGTTTTACCTCGGTGGCAGGCGTAAACCAGCGGATGTGAAAACCGGTTTGGGTGGGTACAAAAAATGCCGTTTCCGACAGGTTGTTTTCCAACGCAATAAGCTGCAGGATTTCGTCGGGGAGCCAGTTGTCAAGCGGGATAACAGCCGCCGGGTTTCCTGAAAAAACGGTTTCGGCAAATGCGTCAACCTGGTAAATAGTGAGTTTCATCCCATTAAAATTTTACAGTCAGTTTCAAATTTATTTTCCGGTTGGTCAGATAATTGGGAACGGCAAACTGGTCACCATAAATGCTCGACACCCAAAAATATGAAATGGTATTATTGATATTCAACAGGTTAAACACCTCAAGGCTAATCCACATGTCGTTGATATTACGAAAGAAACCACGGGTAACCGGATTGGCAGCGCTAATAATAACTTTTGAGAAGCCCAGGTCGATGCGGCGGTAAGGCGGCATCCGGAAGACGTGCTGGCGCTCATAATTGAGGGGCCAGGTAGGAAGCCGTGAACCGTAAAATCCGGAGAGCTGCATTTTGTACGATGGATTTCCCGGCAGGTAATCCTGAAAAAACAGGCTGAAGTTCATCCATTGGTCGGTGGGGCGCGGAATAAAACCGTAACCGTCGTTTTTAATATCTTCCTTAGTTGACATAAACGACAAACTGGCCCACGATTGCAAGCCGCTCACAAATTCGCCGTTAATTTTCATATCAATTCCGGTAGCATAACCAACCCCTTCCTGTTCGGCAAGATACCGGATCCTTACGTTGTCAATCTGGTAGGGAATCAGGCGGTCCATGTATTTATAGTAAGCTTCGGTAGTAAACCGGAACGGGCGGTTCCATGCTGTAAAAATATAATCGGTACCGGCAACCAACTGGTAGGAACGCTGCGCACGAATTTCCTCATTAATTGTGCCATCGGTTTTCATCAACTCCTTAAAAAACGGCGACTGGTGATATACTCCTGCCGAAAGGCGAAAGGAGATTTTGTTTTCCCATTCGGGATAATAATTGATGGTGCCCCGCGGGCTAATCAGCAATTCATTGTTGAAATCCCAGTAATTAAAGCGGATGCCGCCGGTAAAATATAAGTCGCCACTGTTAACCGGCACACTGTACGTATCCTGAAAAAAACCGGTCATCCGGCCCGAATTCAGGCGGTTTCGGCTGTTCAGGGTGTAATACAACCTCACTTCTGTGTCGGAATACGGAATGGAATATCCTGCTGAATCTCGGTAAGTCCATTCGTTGATTTTGTTGTCGATGTGTTCACGCTGGTATTGTATTCCCCAGTTAACCAAATGTTTTTCGGAATTTAAGGCCCCGCGGTGTGAAAACTGATAAACCGTGGCATCGAGATAATTGCGGGCATGGTTCAGAAACGAACCAATTCCAAGATTAAGCACGCTGTCGCCAAAAGCTTCCGACGACATATTCCGTTCCAACTGGTTCAGGTAGTATTCGCCTAAAATATCGTAGGTTTCTTTTTCAGTGGCCGAATAGGCCGAGGCAATCCATTTCAGGTTCAGGTTGGAATTGGGATGAAAATTGGCCGACAAAGCGCCTAAATAAGTCTGAAAATCGTCGGTTTCGCGCCCGCTGAAATAAATTTTGGTATTCAGCGGATTTTGCCAGGTGCCAAAAGTGGTTTGCCTGGTTTGGGGAATAAACCGGTATTCGTTTCGGGCAATGTTTCCCAAAAATGAAATATCGAATTTCTCGGAAAACTGGTACGTGATGTAGGTTTGAAAATCAATAAAATTCGGATCGTATTCCCCCTGCTCGTCGAGGCTGCCCAACAGGTAGCGGTTGGTTTTGTACCGGATGCCCGAAATGTGCGCCAGCCGGCCTTTCAGCGCCACATCCTCGAAATGGGCTGAAGCACCCAGCAGGCTCATCGAAGCCGATCCCCTGAATTCACTGGGCTTACGGTATTTAATATCGAGCACCGACGACATTTTGTCGCCGTATTTCGCGTTAAAACCACCAGCCGAAAAATCGATGGTGGAAACCATGTCGCTGTTGATAAAACTCAGACCTTCCTGTTGCCCGGCGCGAATCAGGAATGGCCGGTAAACTTCAATATCATTCACATACACCATGTTTTCATCAAAATTTCCACCGCGTACCGTGTATTGCGAACTTAATTCGTTGTTGGTTGAAACGCCGGGCAAAGTTTTGATAATGGCTTCCACAGCCCCGGTAGCCGCGTCGGGCAACACATCCATAAATTTGGGGTCGATGCGTGAAACAGTTCCACCCGACCGGCGCTGTTCGGTAACCATCACTTCGGCCAGTTCCTGGTGGTAGGTTTCGAGGGTAATTTTTCGAAAAACCGTTTCTTCGGCGCCGGCACGAATGGTATCGATAAATGGCTTGTAACCAATGGACGAGAAGACCACCACCACATCTTTCCGGGCTGGGACCCGGAGCAAAAATTCGCCTTTGCGGTTTGAACTGGTGCCAATGGGATAATCTTTCAACCCGATGTTAACCATGTCGAGCGGAATGCCCGACGGATCGCTGACAACACCTTTCAGCGTGGCATTGTTGCTCTGCCCGTGGGATGAAAGATTCAAAAAACCGGTTATTATGAAAAAAAGAATTAATTTAATTTTTGTCATCGGCACAAAACTAATATTCAAATTTATATTAAACTTTTGGCAGAACAATAAATTGTGGTAGGCTTTGTTATTTTTATCCCTGAACTGGTTATGATAAAATGTATTAATTTATTTACTATGTAATTTTTCAGCGATCTGCTGAAGAACCCTGATTTCATTGTATTCCTCACAATGGCCTTTCATGG
>CAZHKI010000263.1:0-4741 GCA_964533365.1 uncultured Maribellus sp.
TTCCCGTTGAAACAAAACGGGCCTTGCCTGATGGTCAAGGCCCGTCGGCTTGACGATCAGAATGCGCATGCCGGCTGTCTCTTTTCTTTCATGATATTCCTGTTTTACACTCGTTATTTCCGGCAAGGGCAAGCGAAAACGGCATAGTAAGTGGAAGCGGTAATAATGAGTTTGCGCCAAACCGTGAGATAACCCGCGAGGAAACAGCTGTTATACTTTATAAATTTGCAAAGTCGCAGGGTTTAGACGTATCTGTTAACCGCGATTTATCGGAATTTGACGATAACGATGAAAGAGCTGTCTTTTTTGCGCGCGGCGTTCTGGAAACTGTTATTAAACTACGATGGGCGCCCGATATCATTCATTGCCACGGTTGGCTGACATCGCTGGTTCCTTTGTATATTAAAAAATACTATTACAACGACCCGCTTTTCCGAAATTCGAAAGTTGTTTATTCGGTTTATAACGACGATTTTAAAAAGCCACTGAATAGCGATTTCCCTGAAAAAATCATTCTGGACGGAATTACCAGGGAAGATTTAAACTTACTGAAAGTTCCAACCTTTGAAAATTTAAGCAAATTTGCTGTCAGTTATTCCGACGCAATAATTAAAGGTTCAACATCCATTAACCGTGACGTTGAGAAGTATATTCTCGATTCATCGAAATTATTTCTTGACTATCAGCCCAAAGATACTTTTATTGATTCGTACAACGAATTCTACGATAAAGTATTCTAAAATTTCCTTTCCGGCTTCGGATTGATTTCCGTGAAAATGGTTTCATCTTTTCTGAACATTTCGGTCGACATTTGCGATAATCAGTAATTTGTATTCAAAGCATCCGGCACTGCCATTTCCCGCAAATATTTTTTGAAGTATTTGATTCAATTTTTATTCTGGTTTTTTGTTTTCTGAAATTGCCTATTTTTACGGTTTTTTACAGAGAATGAATTCAGAACAATTCATAACCTTCCTGCTGATAGGAATCGGGCTAAGCTTCGACTCGTTTGCGGTATCGGTTTCGTGCGGTTTAATGAAACGTGAAATCCGGTTTTTCCAGGCTTGCCCGGTAGCTTTTTCTCTGGCCTTTTTTCAGGCACTATTCCCGGTCATTGGCTGGCTTATCGGAAGTTCACTGAAAAACCTGATTGCCGCGTTTGATCACTGGATTGCTTTCGGATTGCTGGTATTTATCGGCATAAAAATGATAATGGAAGGATTAAAGCCAGACGGAGTTTTGAAGAAATTCGATCCGTTCAAATGGAGTGTTATTATTGGGCTTTCGGTAGCTACCAGTATTGACGCACTGGTTGTGGGACTGAGTTTCGGTTTTTTGAATATGCCCATTCTTTTTCCGGTGGTCGTAATTGGGGCTGTAACTTTTTTAGCTTCTATGCTTGGTATGTTGTTCGGGAAAAATATTCCATCCCACCGAAGCCATCAGTCCATCATTCTTGGAGGAATTATCCTGATGGGCATTGGCGTGAAAATTCTGATTGAACACTCGTGGTTCTGAACACGGGTTATTCGTTTATCTCTGACTTTATTCAGTGGTAATTTCACTGATTTTTAACGTGACTTTGTATTCTTCTAACCTGATGGTTTTGGTGGAAACCGGATACGGGGCCACATCAATCAGTTCAAACGAATACGGGCCAATGGTGTCGGTAAGGTTGTTGAAGGTACTCAGTTCCAGGGAGCCTGAAAGCGGTGTTTCAACGGCAATTTTGACCACAGCCTCGCCCTGCCATACACATACCACATCACTCGGGCAACGTGAATCGTTAATTTCGGTAATCCTGAATTTTAAGGATTGATTGGCAGAGCAATAGTCATCGCCTACCTGAAAAATCTCATTCAGACCGTAACGAAAAGCTTCCGGAAAATTTTCAGACTGACAGGAAAAAAGAAGAAATCCGGAGACAAATAAGAGGCAAATTAAATTTTTCATACCCAATATTTTTCGAATAGACGGATAAACGCGGAAATTAGTTGCGTGAAAGATTAAATTTGCAGATTGTTATGGGGAATATTTTAAAAATAGGGAAGTTGGAATTACAGGGTACGCCGCTTTTTTTGGCGCCTATGGAAGATGTAACGTACAAATCGTTTCGGTGGATGTGCAAAAAATTTGGCGCCGATGTGATGTACACCGAGTTTGTTTCGTCGGAGGCGCTGGTGCGCGATGTGGAAAAAACGAAAGAAAAAATGGTGCTGTTTAATTTCGATCGGCCGGTAGCCATTCAGATTTACGGACACAATATCGCATCGATGGTCAGGGCGGCACAGGTGGCAGAGGAAGCCAGTCCCGATTTTATTGACATCAATTTCGGGTGTCCGATGAAAAAAATTATCCGTCACGGCGCCGGGGCTGCCTTGTTGAAAGATTTGCCCAAAATGCAGCAGATGGCCTCCGAAATTGTCAAAGCGGTTAAAGTTCCGGTAACGGCAAAAACCCGCCTGGGCTGGACCGAATCGGACAAACCGGTAGTGGAAGCAGCCCTGCGGCTGCAGGATGCCGGTATCCAGGCTCTGGCCATTCACGGGCGGACCCGCGAACAGCTTTATACCGGAGTGGCCGACTGGACGCTTATCGGAAAAGTAAAGAACCACCCCGGAATTACCATCCCCATCATTGGAAACGGCGATATCAACAGCGCCGAAAAAGCAAAATACTTTCTGGATCAAACCGGGGTCGATGCCTTGATGATTGGCCGGGGCGCCATTGGCCGCCCCTGGTTGTTCCGCGAAGTCAAACATTATTTAAGTACCGGACAATTGCTTCCTTGTCCAACCGTTGCCGAAGTGGTTGAAATTTTGAAAGAGCAGTTGCAAATGAACCTCGAATGGAGAGACGAACGTTCAGGAATATTAATGATGCGGCGCCATTTTGCCAAATATTTTCCTGGACTGCCTAATTTCCGGGAACTGAAAGTTAGTCTTTTAAGAGCGGAAACGAATGAGGAAGTAAACCAGGTGCTGAACCAGATTGTTGATAATTACGGAAATCATCAGATAGACTACAATCGGGTTAGTCTCAGTTAATGAAAAATCAGTATTCAAAATATTATTCCGAAAAGTCGCTTTGGGAAAAAATCAAAAAATTCTCCAAAGCAGCAGGTGCAAAGGTAATCTATGCGGTTTTGCTCCTTTATTACATAATGCAGGATAAAAAAGTAAGTATTAAAACCAAACTTTCCATTACCGCTGCTTTGGGTTATTTTATTTTCCCGCTCGATGCAGTTTTTGATTTAACACCGTTGATTGGCTATTCCGATGATTTGGGCGTTTTGCTTTTTACTATTTCTCAGGTTTCGTCGAATATCACCTATGAAACCGAACAAAAAGCAAAAGAAAAAATCAAGGAATGGTTTCATGAACCCGATGAAACAGAAATGGACGGATTAATATAAAAGCCCGCCTGATAAATTTTCACCCAGTAAACATCACTCCCTGAATTTGTTATAATTTGTTAATTGCCTTGTTCTGGCATTGTTTTTGACTTTTCAGAAACAGAAAACGTTCTGAAAAAAGTTGACCTGGTTTTCATCACTTCGTTTTTTACCGTCGAAACCGACGGGCTTGTTTTTTGTTTTCTGTTAACGCGAATAGCCGGTATCATGCCGGCTATTTTATTTATTTTCCTACTTTTGCCCGTTCATAAAAAATTAGCATGTTTACTCTTGATTTTTCGGTGTTAAACTGGTTTATCCTGGCCATTTGTGCCATGTTGGTCGGGATGTCGAAAGTGGGCGTCCCTGGGGTGTCGTTACTGGTTGTGCCCACACTTGCCCTGATTTTTGGAGGAAAACCTTCGACTGGTGTGCTGTTGCCCATGCTGATGATTGCCGATATTTTCGGAGTGGCCTGGTATCACCGTCACGCCGAGTGGAAGTACCTTTGGAAAATGCTTCCCTGGGCTTTTGCCGGGTTGTTGCTGGGGCTTTGGGTTGGTGAAAAAGTGAACGACGAGCAATTCAAAAACATCATTGCCATCCTGGTTTTTGTTTGTATCGGACTGATGTTCGTTAAAAATAAAAAGAACAACAAACCCATTTTCCCCGACACCTGGTGGTTTGCAGCATTTATGGGGGTTTTAGGTGGGTTTGCCACCATGATGGGAAATGTTGCCGGCCCCATTTTCGCCATTTACCTGCTGGCCATGCACCTCCCCAAAAACAGTTTCATTGGCACAACAGCCTGGTTTTTTATGATTATCAATTTTACAAAGTTCCCCCTCCAGTATTTTGTATGGGATAACATCAGCATTCCTTTTCTTATGCTGAATGTATATATGATACCCCTTATCGGGTTGGGAGCATTTTCAGGAATTTGGCTGGTGAAAAAAATTCCGGATCATACCTATCGGATTTTTGTTATTGCAGTAACTGCTTTATCGGCTTTTTTATTATTAATTTGATATGGAACCATTAAAAGAGTTTTTTCACGACAAAGATGTTCAATCGGTATTGGATATTGGAACCGGAACCGGTGATTTTCTGCACGTGCTGACCACTGTTTTTCCGGGTGCCGCCATTACCGGCGTTGATCCCGATTCAAATTCGATGGAAGAGGCTGCCCGGAAATTTCCAGAAGTGACATTCCAAAAAATGGGGGCCGAAAAACTCCTGTTCAAAGCCAACACTTTTGATGTTATGCCCAGGAGCATTATTAGCGCGATCAATGCCAGGGCAATTTTAATTATCTTTTTCATACCTCTTTTTCTCCTTTATCGGTTT
>CAZHKI010000263.1:4751-5954 GCA_964533365.1 uncultured Maribellus sp.
TGGTAAAACCGGGTGGCTGGATCATTGTTAGCGAACTGGTTAGCGATAATCTGAACCCGGCACAGGAAGTGCATAAAATGATCCATCATTTTCGCAGCCGAATCGACCGGATTTTAGGCGTGTCTCACCGTGAAACGTTTAAAAAGGCCGAAATCATTCAAATGATAAAAGATGCCGGAATTTCCATTCAGTTCTTTTTCGATTATAACCAAAGCGAAAACCCTGCTGAAGGCAAAGGTGATATTGAGGAGAAAGTCGAAAAGATGACTCAATTGCTGGAGAAAATCAAAGGTCAGCCCGAGTATGATTTACTGCAACCTCAAATCAGTGAAATAAAGGAAAAAGCATTACAATATGGTTTTCAACTGGCTACCCGGGTTGTAATCGTTGGCCGGAATTATTGAGGTGAATTGTTTTCGCGGATGTAAATTTTTATTTCGCCCAGTTCCACCACATCGCCGGGACGTAGTTTTGCCCTTTTGCGAAACTCCGGCTGTCCGTTCAGTATCACTTCGCCTTCTTCCACTAAAATTTTGGCATGGCCTCCGGTTTCAGCAATTCCCAT
Source organism: uncultured Maribellus sp. (assembly GCA_964533365.1). Classification (GTDB taxonomy): domain Bacteria; phylum Bacteroidota; class Bacteroidia; order Bacteroidales; family Prolixibacteraceae; genus Draconibacterium. The sequence goes on from CAZHKI010000263.1 coordinate 5,317, forward strand.
CAACTTTAACAGTTTTATCAGTTCAATGTATTCCGAGGTGAGAGTAAATTCGCGTGTCATAATTTCAGTTTTTCTTTAATGGCTTTTGGGATGGCATTTTTGTGAACCAGAATAGCAATGGTTTTTAGCCGGACATAATCTTCGGTCATGTGCAGGTACCCGCCAAAATTATTGCTTTCGGGGCCCCACGAGTTTTTTGTATAAAAACAGGCCCTCCCTTCCTCATCTTTCGAAAGGCCAACAATGTGCATCAAATGATCGTCGGTGGAAGTACGGTCGAGAAATGTTTCCTGCCGCATCTTTTGATCTGCTTTTCCAATCTGGTTTTTTGGCAGGTCAGCTTTCCCGTTTTTGTGGGAAAATGTTTTTTCGCTGGTATCGCCGTCCCAGCAAAATGTATACCCATTTTCAAGCGAGTAAAACATCACCTCCAGCAATTCGTCAACAGGCAGGTTGTAATACAATCCGTGTGACCAGTTGTCGGGCACTTCCAAAACAAAGGGCTGATAAAAAGGGTGGTGGCTGAACGAAGTTAATTCGATATAATCGTCAGGTTCGATTCCAAAACTGCTGAAAAATTCAGTTGGAGCAATGGTTTTATCCCCCGCATTTATTTTTTTTGGAATTTTTCCGATGTG
>CAZHKI010000264.1:0-1979 GCA_964533365.1 uncultured Maribellus sp.
GGCGCGAACACCTCCGTGGATGAAATGTTCGGCTTGCCAAATTAACTTATTCATGAGAAGAGTTCAGGAGCTCCATCGTTGCCGCACGCTTCGCGTTAGCAAGGCCCATGCGCCGGCTCTCGCCAATAACCAGCAGTGGCTCACACGCCTGTATCAGTCGGTCATAGATCCTGCGTTTGTCAAGGTTCATTTCGTTCCTCAGCTCAACCGGCTTTAGATTGGTAGTGATAACCAACGGAAGCCCAGCCTTGTACCGCGTATTGACTATTTCATACACTTGTTCAACGCTATATTCTGTGCTGCGTTCTACGCCTACATCATCCAGCACTACCAGGTCGTACCGTTCCAAGCGGCCAAGGTATGATTCCCGGTTCTCGCCGAAGTTTGCATTCATTTTATAAATGAGAGTGGGCAGAGAGTGCATCATCACGCTGTGGTCCTGCTCAATCAGTGCGTTGGCAATGCAACCGGCAAGAAAGGTCTTTCCGCTTCCAAGGCCCCCGTACAGCATCAAACCCACGTTATCGCGGCGCATCTGTTCGAAGAACTTGGTATAATTCTGGCATTTGAGAGAAGCTGCAGCATCGCGCCGATCGTCATCCACAAAACTGACGCCTTGCCATGTAAGGTCACTCATGCCTTCGGCGCGCATGCGCTCCCGGCGGCACATCTGTTTACGCAGCTTATCCTCCGCTTCGAGCTTGGCGTGCGCTTCCTTCTGGCAATCGCACATCACGGGAACGATACGCGTTTCGCCCAGTATCTCCAGGCGCATTTGCTTCCGCGCACAGCACACCCCGCAGAATACCAATGCGTCCTTGACGTAGTCCTCGGGCACTGTCTCCGGAGCATTCGCAATGATGCCATCCAGAATATTCTTAAAGTAATTACCCACTATATCACCACCCCGAAAATGCTTCGTATTCGTTGGACACTTTCTTTGATTGCGGCTTGTCGTAGCCGTTTTTCTCCCAGGTCCTGACCGCCGCTTTCCAATCCCTCATGGGATTCTTTCCAACACGCCATCCGTTGGACATGTAGTAGTCCATCCACTTTTGCGCGTCGACGTCATTTGCTCTCTCGTGACAGTAATTCCCAACGTCCTCCAGCGTTGGCCTCACAAACACCGCACGCGGCGCGTCAGCGCGTTTCGTTTTTGTTCCACGCGTACGATTTGTGGTCGTACTATCTTCAGATTGAGTTGAGATTCGATTCGGAGTCGGAGTCGTATTGGATTCACTGGCTGGATTCTTGAAAACAACCGTATACGGTTTAAATTGCTTTTTGTCCCTTACTATTTTGTTTCTATGAATTATGCTTCAATTTGTGGAATGCTCCGCTATATGAAAGGGAAACAAAGTGTCAACTGGGAGAAATCGAAAAGGGCTTAGCCGTCGCATGGCATAAGTTTATGGAATATTTGTTGTAATTTTGTGGCTTATTTTAAAGTAGCTATTCATGGAGCAATTTAAGCTGAATACCATACCTGAAGCGATTTCGGCCATCCGAAATGGTGAGATGATTATTGTGGTTGATGATGAAGACAGAGAGAATGAAGGGGATTTTATTGTTGCTTCGGAATTAATAACACCGGAGAAAATTAATTTTATGACTATTCACGGCCGGGGTTTAATTTGCGTTGCACTAACCGAGCAGCGTTGCGATGAACTGAACCTGGAAATGATGGTGGGGAAAAATACCTCGTTTCACGAAACCCAGTTTACTGTTTCGGTGGATGCCATTCATCCGGAAGTAACCACCGGAATTTCGGCCAAAGACCGTGCAATTACTGTTCAAATGCTGGTCGATCAGAAAACCCGGCCAGATGACCTTGGTCGTCCGGGCCATATTTTTCCACTGAAAGCAAAAGAACGTGGTGTTTTGCGCCGGAGCGGCCACACCGAAGCCGCCGTTGATTTAACCCGGTTGGCCGGATTGTACCCTTCGGGTGTGCTTGTTGAGATAATGAACGAAGATGG
>CAZHKI010000264.1:1989-5939 GCA_964533365.1 uncultured Maribellus sp.
TGCCCCAATTGGTTGAGCTGGCCGAAAAATTTAACGTGAAATTAATAACCATCAAAGATCTGATCTCCTATTTAATTCAAACCGACAGTTTAATCGAACGGGGAGAAGAAGTTCAACTGCCAACCCAATTCGGCGATTTCAGGATTGTCCCGTTCAGGCAAAAATCGAACGGTGTTGAACACGTAGCTTTGATAAAGGGGAGCTGGCTTCCCGATGAACCGGTTTTAACACGGGTGCATTCATCGTGTATGACTGGTGATATTTTTGGTTCTTTACGTTGCGAATGTGGCGATCAATTGCACAAAGCCATGGAGATGATTGAAAAAGAAGGGAAAGGCGTTGTTGTTTATATGTTGCAGGAAGGCCGTGGAATTGGACTGTTAAATAAAATTGCCGCCTATAAATTGCAGGATAAAGGGTTGGATACCGTTGAAGCTAATTTGCACCTGGGGTTTAATGCCGATGAACGCGACTACGGAGTCGGTGCACAAATTTTGAGAAACCTGGGTGTGACAAAAATGAAACTGATAACTAACAATCCGGTAAAAAGAGTTGGTTTGGAGGGTTTTGGTCTTGAAGTTGCAGAAGTTATACCGCTTGAAATAAAACCTAACAAATACAACCAGAGATATCTAAAAACCAAACGTGACCGTATGGGACACCATCTTCAGAACTTTAATTACGATATATAACAAAAGGACGAGCCTCATTTTTTATCCTGCTAAATCCATTATGTTCAGATTTATTTCTGTATTTTTATCTGTATTAAAAATGCACAAAATATTTTGATTATGGATGGAAAAACAAAAGCTATTGTAGCACACATAACCATCATTGGGTGGATTATTGCACTGGTGTTGAACAGCAGCGAAAAAGATGAGTTTGCGAGTTATTACATTCGTCAGCTAATCGGACTTTATTTACTTGGAATTATTTGTTCGTTTATTCCCGTTATCGGCTGGATTATTTCAATTGCGGTTTTTATTCTTTGGATTTTGAGCCTGGTTGGCGCAATTCAGGGTGAAATGAAAGAATCGCCGGTAGTTGGCAAATATTTTCAGGACTGGTTTAAATCGTTGTAATCTAGTGTAGTCATCATAAAAAAAAGACAGGCTCACGACCTGTCTTTTTTTTATGATGATTTTTTTATTCTTTTTTGGGTTCCCGATCCCTGAATTTCTGAATCATGTACATTCTGAACTCATTTTCTGCCTGATACAGTTTTAATACTTTTTCGGGTGGAAGTATTTTCAGAAATTCTTCGTTGTACCGGACCAGAAGTGCGCCTTCCTTTTCCATGCTGCCCGTAAAATCACGGGTGAGTTGGGTCGCTTCTTTCTTCGAAAGTGTTGCTTTGGTATCGTTGACTTTCATTTCCAGATCGCGCCTGGTTTTCTGGGCTTCCCATCTCATTTTTTCCAGTTCATTGTAAACTGGCCAGAATTTTTGGGCTTCGGCAGGCGACATTTCCATCTTGTCGGTCAGGAAAGAAATTTTTTCTGACCGGTATTTTTCCCACCGGGCTTTGTGTTGTTCATCCTGTGCATTTGCAAACAGGATAAGAAATGAAAAAACTGCTGTCAGAAATATTGTCTTTTTCATGATATTTTAAAAATCGGTTCCTTGATAAATGTCGTAATCCGTTACATTGATGTTAATGTATGCCATTAAATCTTCGTCGGTTAAATCAACTTTTTTTGATGGTTCGTACAATAGAGCATAGAATGAGTTTTCGTCAATATTCTCCACAATCGAGAGGTACTCTTCTTTTTCAGTTGACGTACTGTTTTCGGTTTTGTTTTTGGCTATTTTGGGCGAAAAGGTTTTCAGCGGCCAGTACACCAGCATAAATATTAAAGCAAAACTGGCAGCGAGCCCAAGGGCTGGTTTCAGAAGTTGGATTACCGGATTTTTCCGGACAGGCACAATTTCTTTTTCAGCCTCAATTTTCATCTGAAGCCGGGCCTGAAAATCATCGAAATAATGGTTAGGAACCCTGAACGGGTTTTCCTTTTTTATTTGCGATAATTCCGGTGCAATATTTTTTAATTCATCCATTTTACCCATTTTGTTGATTTGACTTGTTTCATTCGAAAAGGTTTAATCTTAAAAAGTTAATCCGAATTCTTTATAAATTCTTCCACTTTTTTTGCTGCGTGGTGGTATGATGCTTTTAGTGCACCAACCGATGTGTCTAAGATCTTTGACATGTCTTCGTATTTCATTTCATCAAAATATTTCATGTTAAAAACAATCCGCTGTTTATCGGGCAAGCGAAGGATGGCTTCCTGAAGTTTGAGTTGCAGTTTATCGCCTTCAAAATAGGGGTCAGTAATCAGGTTTTTTACCAGGTAATCATTGGCTTCGCTCATTGGGAGCAAACTTCTTCGTTTGTTTGAATTAATAAAAGTGAGCGATTCGTTGGTGGCAATCCGGTAAAGCCAGGTGTAAAGGCTCGATTCTTCCCTGAAATTTTCGATACTTTTCCACACTTTAATAAAGGTATTCTGCAATACGTCGTCGGCATCGTCGTGGCTAATCACAATTTTGCGGATATGCCAGTACAACCTCTCCTGGTATTTACTGACCAACTGATGAAAAGCAAGATCCCTTTTGTTCTCCAGCTTCAGGTCGGCAATTATTCCAAGGTCGTCGTATTCCATCGATTTTAATTTTTACTAAGACACCGATTGTGGTTAATGGTTTAATTTTTTCAAATTCTGAAGTGTAATCCTTCTTCAAACAGACGGTTATAGGTTTGAATATCAAAAGAGTAAAGTTTTGCTGCCCGGTGTGCCACGTGGGTCTGTTTTTGTTTGGTATCAACCAAAAGTCCCATTTTCTGAATTTTTTTTCTGAAGTTACGTGTATCCAGTTGTTTCCCTAAAATAACCTCATACAGTGTTTGCAGTTGGGTCAGGGTAAATTTTTCGGGCAACAGATGAAATCCAACAGGATGGAATTGCGCTTCTTCCCTTAGTTTTTTCAGCGCTTTCAATACAATCTCCTTCACATCGAAAATAACATCGGGCAGTTCGTCAATGTTGAACCATTTGACCGATTTGGCCAGCGGCGAAAGTTTCATGTCGTGATAATCGGGATTGATGAGTGCGTAATAGGCGACAGTTACAACCCTGAAATGCGGAACCCGCTGAACTGATCCAAACGTCTCAAATTGTTTCAGGTAAATATTGTTGAGGCCGGTAGTTATTTTTAGTATTTTTTTTGCGTAACTGTCCAGATCTTCGTTATCGGGTAAATGAGTGCCAATTAATCCCCAGAAGTTGTCCGGACCCAGCGCCGGGTTCTTTTCAAAAAGGATTTTTATTTGTTCGTATTCTTCTGGCGTGGTTAGAAAATTTTCTAAAAGTTTGGGATTGGCCTGCCACAACAACACATTTAGTTTGTCGTTTTTAAACCCAAAAATCACACAGTCAACCGATAAATTTGTCAGTAACATTCTTTTGTTTTGACAAATGTAACAAATGGCCGTTGTAATCGCGAATAAATCCCGTTGGTTTTTTGGGTTCACCGTCATTTTGAACATGATTCTATTGCGGGGGAAATAAGAGTGAAAGTAAAGATGATTGAACCTCTACGGCAGTTGGAGCATTATTTTTTATTACAGGAAAAGTACCTCGAATTTTTTTAAGAAATGGACAATCAACGAAAGAAGGAGTTTCTGTTGGTTTTCATTTTGTTTTTGAAGTAATAAAATCAATAAATATTACCTTTGCCCTGCAATTATAAAATAGAAAAATGGCCTTAAAATGTGGAATTGTTGGGTTACCCAATGTCGGTAAATCAACGTTGTTTAATTGTTTGTCGAGTGCCAAGGCGCAATCGGCGAACTTTCCTTTTTGTACGATTGAACCGAATATTGGCGTAATCACTGTCCCCGACGAGCGGTTGATAAAACTGGCAGAAATTGACAATCCCAAAAAAGTTGT
>CAZHKI010000265.1:0-5920 GCA_964533365.1 uncultured Maribellus sp.
CATGAAATGGCTGGCGGTAATTTTTGCCGTGGCCACGGTTTTGTCGTCGTTCGGGACCGGCAGCCTGCCCCAAATCAACAGCATTTCGAACTCGCTTTTCGAAACCTTTGGCATCAACCACATGCTCACCGGAGGAGTTCTTGCCGTTCTGCTTGGTTTTGTTATTATTGGCGGAATCAAACGGATTGCACAGGTTACCTCGCGGCTCGTGCCATTTATGGCCCTGGTTTATTTTATTGGCGCAATGGCTGTCATTATCTACAATTACGAAAATATCATTCCATCCATTGTGGCCATTGTTGGCGATGTGTTTACCGGAACGGCAGCCGTTGGCGGGTTTCTGGGCGGAAGTATTGCTTTTGCCTTCAACCGGGGCGTTAACCGCGGGTTGTTTTCGAACGAAGCCGGACAGGGTTCGGCGCCCATTGCCCACGCAGCAGCCCGCGCTCACGAACCGGTTTCAGAAGGACTCGTCGCATTGCTCGAACCTTTTATCGACACCATCATCATTTGTTCGTTAACCGGAATGGTTTTGCTTTCGTCGGGGGTTTGGACCGAAAAGCTGGACAATAAATTCCAGGTATCCGACTTGGTTGTTCTCGATGGCACCTATTCGGAAACCAGTGAAAAGGATGTGGAGCAATTACACAATTATCTGGTCGGAGAAACCAGCCTCCCGCTTTTCACCGGTAGTTTGGCGGTAGTTGACGGAACCATTCAAAACCAGCCCACGTTTATCCATTCGCGGTCGGTTGCCGAAGATGTGAAAGTTTGGGTAAACAACCTGCCCTACAACGGGGAGATCCGGTTTTCTGACGGGAAACTGCTCAGTCAGCCGGGACTTTCATTTACCGGAAAATCGCTGATGCACAGTGCCCCGCTTACCACGGTGGCTTTCACCCGCAGTTGGTTTGGCGATTACGGGAAATACATTGTCGCTTTCGGGTTGCTGATGTTTGCCTTTTCAACAGCCATCAGTTGGTCGTATTACGGCGACAGGGCCATCACCTATTTGTTTGGTTCCAGCAAGGTAATTTATTACCACGTTATTTATGTTATCGGATTTTTCCTCGCATCGTTTACCGATACCACCATCATCTGGACACTCTCAGGAATCACCATCGCCCTGATGACCATCCCGAACCTGTTTGGAATTTTATCGCTGGCCAAAGAGATGAAACGGGAAGTTAAGTTATTCTGGATTGAATATGCCAACCGGTATCCCGGGGAAAAAGTCCCGAAAGATTAAAACACTTCAATTTTAGTAATAAAAAATAAATTGATACTACCGGCCCATCATCCGTAATTTAATCTGGGTGAGTACTTTTTTGGTATAAAGCGGAAATTCGTTGTTCATGATCCAGCCGTAATAACCGGGTTGTTCGTCCAGAACCTGTTCAACCGGGATGCCTTTGTTTTTACCAAAGTTGAACACTTCCACCCCATTATCGTCAAAAACAATCCGGCCTACAAAATCCACGTTCCGGTCGAACGACGAAAATTCGCTCAATTTTTCCACATCGTTTACAATCGGGAAAGTGATCTTCCCGTCTTTATCTTCAAATTCAGCGCCCTGGTACACATCCAATTGAGCTTTCAATACTTCGTAAGTCGCTTTGGTGTCGGCCATAGCGCTGTGTGCGTCAATCAATTCACGGTGACAATAAAACTTGTAGGCCGCAGCCAGGGTGCGTTTTTCCATTTTATGAAAAATGGCCTGTACATCAATGAATTTTTTCCGTTTCAAATCGATGTCAATATCGGCCCGGAGGAATTCCTCGGCCAGCAAGGGAATATCGAAACGGTTGGAGTTGAATCCTCCCAAATCGCAGCCTTCGAGAAACTTTGCCAGTGTTTTGGCCACTTCACGGAAAGTAGGTTCATTTTTAACGTCGTCGTCGGTAATTCCGTGTATTTTTGAAACTTCTTCGGGAATGTGCATTTCGGGATTTATCCGGAGCAGCTTTTCTTCTTCACTGCCGTCGAGGTTAATTTTCAGCAGGGCAATTTCCACAATTCGGTCGGTGACGATATTGATGCCAGTGGTTTCCAAATCAAGAAAAACAACCGGATTTTTTAAATTTAGTTTCATGAATATGGATTAAAAAGAGAAGGTATCCGAAAAATCGCTTTTGATTTTACTCCTGATTTTTGGGATACCTTCCGGATTATTGATTTCAGTTATTTATGCGTTTATCATCATCGGCATCAGCAACATTAATACGTCTTCGTCTTCATCGTCGGTTTCAGCCGGGAGCAGCAGCCCAGCCCGCGTGGGATCGCTCAGTTCCATTTTTACATCGCTTCCCGAAAGGTTGGTTAGAATTTCCTGGAGGAAAGTTGATTTAAAGCCGATTTCCATTTCGTCGCCTTCATATTCACAATTCAACCGTTCAACAGCCGAGATGGAAAAATCGATATCCTGTGCCGAAACCACCAGCAGGTTATCGCTGATGTTCAGTTTTATCAGGTTGCTGGCCTGGTTTGAAAAAACCGAAACCCGTTTTACGGTATTGTAAAAAGCCAGGCGGTCAATGATCAATTTATTGGGGTTATTGTTAGGGATAACTGAGTTGTAGCTTGGGTAATTCCCTTCCACCAGCCGGCAAATGAGCGTGTAGTTGGTGAGAGTAAAAACTGCATTTTTATCGTCGAACTCCAGTTTAACATCAAAATCTTCTTTGGGAAGAAGGTTTTTCAGCAAGGCAGCCGGTTTTTTGGGAAGAATAAAGGATGAATCGAATTCCGAAGTGGCATCTTTCCTGCGGTAGCGGACCAGCTTGTGGGCATCGGAAGCCACAAAACTCATATAATCGGAACTGATTTCAACAAAAATCCCGTTCATAACCGGACGAAGTTCATCGTCGGCTGTGGCAAATAATGTTTTTTCGATCCCCTTTTGTAGAACTTTGTGGTTTACATTGACTGAAGAAGCCGATTCTTCTTTGATGGCCGGCAACTCGGGGAAATCCTCGCCGTTTTGCCCGACAATGCTGAATTTCCCATTATCCGAAAAAATTTCAATTCCATAAGTATCGGTATCCATCTGGAAAGTAAGGGGTTGCTCGGGAAACTCCTTCAACGTATCGGTGAGCAATTTAGCAGGTACAGCAATAATTCCTTCGCCTTCCATGTTATCGAGTTCCATGTGGGTGATCAGGGTCGATTCCAAATCGGAAGCCGTAATCGTCAAACTGTTTTCAGTAATCCGGAACAGAAAATTATCCAAAATGGGCATGGTGCTTTTACTGCTGATGACCTTGCTGATGGCAGCAAGATGACTTAATAATTCGGTGCTCGAAACTACAAACTTCATAAGGATTTATTTTTTTTATTATTTTTTTATCGAAAAAGGTTTTTGAATTCTGTCAAAACACATTCACTTCCTGTAAAATAAATAGGTTCATTTTTTATAATAAACAAAGTACACGAATATACAAACTTTAATGGTATTTCCTTATTTCGGACAGTTTGATTTTTTCAGTGTTTTTATGAACGGGCATAGCGCCGCCGCCGGAAAAGATGATAAAATATGCCGGTCAGGGCTACTGCCAGCAAAGGGGCAGCCACATTCAGCCACTGCCAGAATACTTTTTCTTCGCGGATGCGCACTTTATCCAGCATCCTGAGTTTGAGGCTGCGGTTCCGGAGTTGCATAATCCCGTTTTCGTCGTTCAGATAATATACCAGATTGAGCAAAAACTCACGGTTCCCGAAGGTTTGCCCCGAAACCCTGTCGTAGCCCAGCTCCTGTATTTGTGGCGGTTGGGTGGAATAATTCACCCGGTTGGCAGCAATCCCGCCATCGGCAATCACCACCATTTTGTTGGGTTCACTTTCGGTTTTCAGGGTAGCTGTTGAAAAACCTGAATTGTCAACCAGCCGGTTTTTAAAAACCGAATTGAATTTTCCTTCCATAATAATTCCCACCGGAATAAACGCCTCGTTAAACAATTCGCGTGCCGGTGGATTGTTAATATTTTCGAGGCTGACCGACGACGGCGATTTCACTCTGCGGGCGTTGGGAGTAGTTGAAAGGATGACGCTTTTTCTGATGCCGGGGTTTCCCGAAACCGTGTCGAGCGACGAGACGAATTCGGTAAAAACATTGTTCAGGTTCCGGCTGGCCGGATGAAAATCGCCGGGCACCAGCAACGGCGAATAATACCAGGGATGGAGCGTAAAACGGGGCTGTTCCCCGGGAAGCGCCGTATTCACCCTTATCCGCGCACAATAAACATCCTGCAGCAACTCATAATTTAACCTTACACCGTAACGGAAAAGCTGGTCGCCCAGGTTTAAATCGTGCGGGAAAGCATAGGTTTGAAATCCATTCGAAAGGCTGTCGGTGTTTACCTGCACCGGATCGATCAGCCACATCACTTTTCCTCCCTGCATAATGAACTGGTCGATGTACAGTTTATCGGTTTCGCTGAACGGTTCTTTGGGATCAGCAATAATCAGAATACCGGTTGGGCTGGAATTGTTTTTCAGGCTTTGAACCGGCAAACGGGCCACATTGAAATCGGCGGCCAGCGAGTTGGCAAAGTCCAATACTTCGTACTGGTTCAGTTCGTTGTGCCCTTCCAAAAAAAACACGTCCGGTTTTTTCGTCCTCGTCAACTTCTGAAAAGCATTTACCAGTTCAAACTCGACACTTTCGGCAGAGTGGTTAAAATTGGCTTCTGCCGAAAAATCGGGATTGAACTTCAAAAAATTCACGGCCATTTCTTTTCCACCCATTTGAACAATCGCTCCGGGAAAAATCAGTTTATTGCTCACGCCCTGTTCGGTTTTCTGCCCAAAGCGGGTGGGCCGGATCCCTTTTTCAACAATTTCGTTGATCAACCGGGTACGCTTTTCGATGTTGGAAATTTGGTACGGATTGGTAATTTTTATCCGGATGGGTTTCCCTGAAAAAACATTCAGTACCGCAATTTTTTCAATTATTTCCTGCTGCAGTTTACGGAGACCGGGTTCCAAATCGCCGGCGAGAAAGATTTCAATTTCCACAGGATTTTCAATTCCGGCAATCATTTCGCGGCTGACCGGCGACAATGAATACCGTTTATCGGACGTTAAATCGAATCGAAACAGGAAATTGGCCGAAACAATAAAAACAACCAGCAACACCCCTATAAAAATTGCAGCGTTACGTCTCGCTCTTTTTTGTTTCCACTTTCCTTTTCTCAGGAAGAAAGCAGTGAGGTAAAGAAAAAACAGGGTCATCCCTACAAAATAAATCCCATCGCGCATATCGATAACCCCTCTCGAAATGGACAGATTGTGAGTATTAATGCTCAGCCACGAGAAAAGCTGTTCCAGAATGAAAGGAATCCCGGCGCTGGCAATAAAATCGAAACCGAGATAAAATACAAATGAAAACAGCATGGCCACAATAAACGACACAATCTGGTTGTCGGTGAGCGACGAGGCAAAAATTCCGATGGACAAATAGATGGCAGCCAAAAAAAACAATCCGAGAAAAGCACCCCAGGTGGCGCCTGTATCGATACTCCCGACAGGACTGCCAAGCAGATAAACCGATAAAAACCAAAGAGTTGTTGGCAACAAGGTAAAAACAACCAACACCAGACCAGCCAGGAATTTGGCCAGTACCAGCTTAAAATCGGAAATAGGATGTGTAAGCAATATTTCGATGGTCCCGCTGCGTTTTTCATCGGCAAAAAACCGCATGGTGATGGCCGGAATCAGGAAAAGATACAACCACGGAGCGATTGAAAAAAAAGGTTCGAGAGTGGCATAACCGCTGTCGGGAATATTGTAGGAGCCGGGAAAAACCCACAGAAACAGCCCGCTCACCAGTAAAAACACCAGCACCGCGAGGTAACCAATCAGCGACCCTAAAAATATTTTAATCTCTTTTCGGAACAAACTGTACATATTCTTCTTGCGTTTT
>CAZHKI010000266.1:0-1871 GCA_964533365.1 uncultured Maribellus sp.
CCTGAAAAAACAAACGTGAGCCCCACCAGTATGCGGGCAAGATGCTTGATAATATTCATAAATCAACGGTTATACGGGATTTTCAAAATCAATTTTAATGAGGGCAAAAACAGCATAATTAATCATATCAAGATAGTTGGCGTCAATGCCCTCCGACACAAGGGTTTTTCCCTGGTTGTCTTCAATTTGCTTGGTGCGTTTCAGCTTCATCAGGATCAGATCGGTATAGGAACTGATTCGCATATTTCTCCAGGCTTCATCGTAATCGTGGTTTTTGGCCTGCATCAAATCTTTAGCTGTTTGAAAGTAGCGATCATAAAGAACCAGAGTTTCACCAGCCGGCAATTCACTGTCAGAAGTTCCCAGTTCCAGTTGAATCAAACCCATAATGGCATAATTAACAATACCTATGAACTCGGGACGGACTCCTTCGTCCACTTTTGTAATTCCTTTTTCCTCGATGCTGCGGATTCGCTGGGCTTTAATATAAATCTGGTCGGTAATGGAAATCGGTCGAAGGATGCGCCATGCCGTTCCATAATCGGCCATTTTCTTTTCAAAAATGCTGCGGCAATCCGTTATTACCTTGTCGTATTGCTGGTTTGTTTCTTCCATCTGTCATTATTAAGAACTATAAAAATATAAAAATTGGATGAAAATGGCCGGTTTTGTTATACATTTGTAGTTAACAATTTGTTAAACCATTAAAGATTAAGGCTCATGCTGATTACCCAGTCGGAAGGGAAATTCCTCAAACGCAAGAATTCAATAAGCCTGGGTGGCGAACTGATTGATTTAACCATTCCCGTGGTGATGGGAATCATTAATATTACACCCGACTCGTTTTACGACGGTGGTAAAATGACGGATGAAAAAGTTATGCTGTCGGCGGTTGAAAACATGATTACCAACGGGGCTTCCATTGTCGATATCGGGGCAGTATCAACCCGGCCGGGAGCACCATTGGTCTCCACGAAAGTTGAATTAAGCCGGTTGCTACCTGCAGTTCAGTCCATCCGAAACCATTTTCCCAAAATACCCATTTCCATCGATACCTTCAGGTCGTGGGTGGCAGTACGGGTCATTGACGAAATCGGCCCCATCATTATCAACGATATTTCGGGAGGCTCGCTCGACTCAAAAATGTTTGAAACCACCGGAAAACTCAAGGTCCCCTATATTCTTACCCACATTCAGGGCACGCCGCAAAACATGCAGGAAAACCCGCAATACGACAACATCATTAAAGACATTTCCACATTTTTCAGCGAAAAAGTTAAGCGATTGACCAAACATGGGGTTACCGATGTGATTCTCGATCCCGGTTTTGGATTTGGGAAAAACCTGGAACACAATTTTGAACTGCTAAACCGGCTCGATTCGTTCAAAGTTTTCCAACTTCCGGTGATGGCTGGATTGAGCCGAAAATCGATGATCTGGAAAGCACTCGAAATTAATCCGGAAGAAGCACTGAACGGTACAACGGTGGCCAATACCATGGCTCTGCTCGGCGGTGCCGATCTCCTTCGCGTTCACGATGTAAAAGAAGCGATGGAAGCCGTTAAGATTTTTTGTGAAATTAAAGCAACATTAAGATAAGAATGGCATTTATCACCATCCGTTTTCTCGATATTCTTGACATATTTCTGGTTGCCTTGCTGCTCAACCTGGTTTACCGGCTGATTAAAGGGACTGTTGCCTTCAATATTGTTATCGGGATGTTTTCGCTTTACCTCCTGTGGGTGGTCGTCAGGGCGGTCAATATGGAACTTCTGGGATCAATCATGGGCAAATTTATCGAGGTGGGTGTGCTGGCGCTGATCATTGTTTTTCACCCCGAAATCAGGAAATTCCTGGTTTTCATCGGGACA
>CAZHKI010000266.1:1881-5913 GCA_964533365.1 uncultured Maribellus sp.
AATCCATCAATCACGAACAAATCGAAAGCCTGGTTGATGCCTGTGTATCCATGTCGAAATCGAAAACCGGCGCCTTAATCGTGATTGCCGGCGAATCTGAGCTCAATGAACAAATCAATACCGGAGAAAAAATCGATGCCCTGATTTCATCTCCGCTGATTCGTACCATTTTTTTTAAAAACACCCCGCTACACGACGGCGCCATCATCATCAAGGGAAATAAAATTGCTGCAGCAGGTTGCATCCTTCCTTTAACCCAAAAAGAGCTGGACAAAGTACTTGGCTTGCGGCACCGCGCTGCGGTTGGGATCACCGAAACTACCGATGCCATTACCATCATTGTATCGGAGGAAAGAGGTACCATTGCGTTTGTCAAAGAAGGTGTTATCCACCGCAGGCTCACCAAGGAACAACTCAGCAAATTTCTGGAAGAAAACTTCATAATCCCGGAAAAATAGATTAAAAAATTTTCAGTTGAAATTTATTGTAAAAACATGAACAGAATTTGTGAATTGTTTGAAATCCGCTATCCTGTTGTCCAGGGTGGAATGGTTTGGTGTTCGGGGTGGAAACTTGCATCATCGGTCAGCAACGCCGGCGGTCTTGGGTTGATTGGTGCCGGATCGATGCATCCCGAAGTTTTGGAAGAACACATTCAGAAAACCCGGCAGGCTACACAAAATCCTTTTGGCGTTAATGTTCCGCTGCTTTACCCCCAATTAGAGGAAATTATGGATGTGATTGTACGAAACAAAGTTCCCATTGTATTTACTTCGGCCGGGAGCCCCAATCGCTGGACAGGCTGGCTGAAAGAAAAGGGAATTAAAGTTGCGCATGTGGTTTCCAGTTCGGTTTTTGCTGAAAAATGCGAAAAAGCCGGAGTGGATGCCATTGTGGCCGAAGGTTTTGAAGCTGGCGGGCACAACGGCCGCGAAGAAACCACTACCCTCTCGCTTATCCCTTCGGTACGTGAAGCAACCGGACTACCTTTACTGGCTGCCGGTGGAATCGCCTCAGGACAGTCGATGCTGGCAACTATGATCCTGGGTGCCGACGGTGTTCAAATCGGATCGCGGTTTGCCATTTCCGAAGAATCGTCGGCGCATCCCGATTTTAAAAAACTGGTTACTTCACTCGGCGAAGGCAGCACCATGCTGTCGCTGAAACAACTTGCCCCAGTACGGTTAATCAAAAATCATTTTTGGGAAGAAACCTACAAAGCAGAAAAAAGCGGGGCTCCGGTTGAGTTTATCCAATCGCTGCTGGGAAAAGGCCGCGCAAAAAAAGGAATCTTTGAAGGCGATCTCGTTAACGGCGAACTTGAAATCGGCCAGGTTGCCGCTCAAATCAACGAAATTCTCCCGGTACAAACAATCATGAAAAACCTTATTACCGAATGGAAAACTGCCCGGAAAGAATTATCAGACGGTGAAAAATTCCGGTTCTGAATATTATGAATCCACCGAATCCTGCACCGGCGGCAAAACAGGCTTTGTCCTTTCATCGAGGTTAAAATACTGAAAGGCCAGAAAAGTATATAGGACAATATAAAAAATAGTGGTTACCGCGGTTGAAACGCCAATTAAAATCCAGTACCACCCGGGATAATCAAGAAAACCGGATTCCTTCAGACTGAGCAACGACGTGCTGACTCCCATTATCATCGACGGGATTGAAATCAGAAAACTTATCAACATTACCACCATCAGGCCCAGGATATTAATCAGAAATGTATTCCACCATTGCGAACGAACCAGTTGCCACGAGCGGGAAAGGGCATTGCCCAACCCCTTCTTTTCAAAAACAATAATGATGAATACCAGCGAAAATGAATTGGCAAAGTAAATACCAGGTAAAAAACAGAGGATAAAGCCGGCAAAGAAAATAACAAATACCGCCAGGCTGGCGCCCAAAGCCATTAAACAGTTGGAAAACAGCAAGGGCGTTATGTCATCAGTCCTAAAATAATTTTTCCCTTTTTTCACATATACTTCAATGTATGAATAAAATGTACCAACCAGCAGCGACTGTACGAACAGGCTGAACATCATGCTGAGAAAGAGATGAAAGTAAATGGGGCCAATTTTCGAGATGATATCATCGGGGTTGGATAAATCGACACTGCCGGTAATTTTCATTTGCACCAGAACCTGAACATAGGCATAAAGTACAATAAACGGTAATATATAAACAGCCAGCAGTTTCGACAACGGTTTATATTCTTGTTTCAAAAACTCAAAGGTATCGTTAATAATTTCGCCTGTCTCTCTTTTTTTCCTGAATTGAATTTCTTTATCAGCCATCCGGACGAGTTTCAAATTAATTAGTCAAAGGTTTTTTTATCGATCTGGTATTTGTTGCGGTCGCTTGAACTTCGTGAAATCAGTTCGCCGAGAAACCCGGCAAGAAAAAATTGTGCACCAATGATTACAGAAGTCAGGGATATAAAAAAGTAGGGGCTGTTGGTAATCAGGTTTCCGGTAATACCGTGCCGAAGGGCGATAATTTTCTGCACCCCGAGATAAACAGCGGCAGCCACGCCGATAATCATCATGAGTATTCCTAAAATGCCAAAGAAATGCATGGGCCGTTTAACAAAGCGGGAGATAAACATCACCGAAAGCAAATCAAGCGGCCCGCGGATAAAACGTTCGAGCCCGAATTTGGTAACCCCGTATTTCCGCTCGCTGTGTACCACCACTTTCTCGCCAATTTTTTTATAACCGGCCCATTTGGCCAGAACCGGAATATAGCGGTGCATTTCGCCATACACCTCTATGCTTTTAACCACTTTGTTTTTATAAGCCTTCAGCCCGCAGTTCATGTCGTGGAGCCGAATACCGGTCATCCGGCGAACCGTCCAGTTGTAGAATTTACTGGGGATATTTTTGGTTAAAAGCGGGTCGTGACGTTTTTTCTTCCATCCCGAAACCAAATCGTATCCATCTTCCCTGATCATCCGGAAGAGTTCAGGAATTTCGTCAGGGCTGTCCTGCAGGTCGGCGTCCATGGTAATCACCACATCGCCCTGTGCCACATCGAAACCACAATAAAGGGCTGCAGATTTTCCGTAGTTGCGCCTGAACTTTATCCCTTTAATACTGGGATTCTGCGCCAGGAGGCTTTCAACCACCTGCCACGAATTATCGTTGCTCCCATCGTCAACCAGCACAATCTCATAGGAATAATGATGGTTATCCATCACTTTTTTAATCCAGCCGGTTAATTCGGGCAACGACTCTTCTTCATTGTAAAGGGGTACAACTACGGAAATATCCATGTACAATTCGATTGAATTTATTCAGAAAAATCTTCCAGAGGTTTTTTCTGGGTGAAAATGGATGTAATCAGCGAAATAATAAGTCCGATAAAGGCGCCACCAAAAATCCCCATCACCAGCATCATAACCGGTGTTTGAAACTTTGTGGCCATATTCACAGCCATATCAAGTTGTTCTTCGGGAACTTTTCCCTGACTGATAATCTGTTCTTCGGTAAAGAGCCTAAACTGCTCCTGAAGGGATGGATCAATCACTTTGAAAAGCAAAAAGGAATAAATGGATGAAATTACTGATGCAAATACCATCACCATCACGCCACATCCCAGAGCTTGCCCGTAAGTCATTGCCCCACCCAGTGATTTCCGGTAGCTAAGTTGGGCTAATACCACGCCGGCAATCATAATGGCATAACTCAACCACGAAGCAGCTTTCGAGAAAGGATTTCCGGTTACATAAAAAATAACGGAACCCAATATCAAGGCAATGCCCAGATAAACTCCCGGGATAAGGGATGATTTGAAAAGAGAAGATTTTTTTTCCATCATTGTTTTCTTTTAGTAGGTTCGACAAATATAAGTTTATTTTTTCACCAATTGCCAAATGGCAATACGCCGAATAACGACAGGATGAAAGTAATAAAAAATTTATGTTTCATTTTCAATACATTCGTACAAAAGTAACCCAATGAATTACCCGAACAGCAGAATTAATTTGGTGGTAATCCAAAAATTTCTACTTTTGCAGCCGGGTAA
>CAZHKI010000267.1:0-5909 GCA_964533365.1 uncultured Maribellus sp.
GGATGTTAAACGAATTTACCGTACTTTCCTCGCAAACGCAATGGATAAGAGACGGAGGAGATACCGGTATCGGGCATGCACGCAGTAATTTTGCCGAAGCATTGCAGTCCATGGAAATTCTTCCACCCTGGGCTGTAAACCGATGGATAAACCGGCCCAATGAAAATGACCAGGATAACGACGAATTCACTCGGATGTACTGTCGCAGTGCAATGGCCGGAATTTGGGGATTGGTGGCTGATTTGCCGCTTATCGGCGACAGGCAGCGCGATGTAATCGTCCGGGAAGTTGAAAGATACCGCAGGCTCAGTGAACTGAAAAAAGACTGCTTCTATCAGATTATTCCTCCAGGGGAAGGTGTTCCGGCTGCCGGAATCGTTTTTTTTAATACGGAAAAGACAAGCGCAGGCCTGCTCTTTTTGAGATGGGATGAAAATGATGCTTTCAAACTTCCGGTTGCAATGAACCGCATTCAGCCCGGGAAAAACTATCTTGTTGAAATTGTAGATTCCGGCGAAATTCAAACCATTCCGGGTGATGAACTGATAAAAAACGGACTAACACTAAACTTTGGAAAAACCGTTTTATCGGTGATGGTTTTTGTGGAAGCCATTGAATAATAATGGATAATCAAAAAGCAGGTATCTGGATGAGTTGAACAATCAAACAAACTTCGTGAAATGAAGCATAAAATCAACCGCAGGACATTTGTGTCAACTTCGCTGATGGGCATTGGAGGAATAACTCTTGGCGCTTATACTGCTCCATTTGACAGTACTGCACCGGCTAATCCAAGCAGCCGGAAACGACTTTATGCCACCACCGATTACAGCGACAACGTTATTATCAATCACCGTGGAAGCCGGTATGGAACGCCCGTGTTCCGGGATGAGGAATATTACAGAAATAACCGGTGTTTTATGACCCGGAAACAGTTGGACGAATTGAACAAATATCTGGCATCAGCAGGCGTAACACGACATCAGTGGATTGTGGATACCATGTGGAATTTGTATGATAATTATCCGCACGGATTTGACCTGTTGCAGGAAGCGGCCCGGTCGGCTCATAAATACGGAATAGAATTTTATGCCGAAATAAAACCTTTCGAAGGCGGAGCTTTTGGTGTTTTGTTGCCTTCAACAATGCCTTGTCCAACCAGTGCCGGGGCTTACAGCGATTTGAGAGGGATTTTCCCGAATATGCGCCGGTTTGAAGCCCAAAATCCGACTTTGAGCCTGGAACGTAAGCCGGGCACTTTTGAATGCAGCGAGCCGGTTTCAACCATCCGGCTGATTAAACTTGACGACCGGCCAACCCGTGTAAAAGCCGGGCATCTGTCAATTTACTCCAGCGCAACCAATAACCATTTCGAACCTTATCACGGCCCGGTTGCATTCAGGGAAACAGTGGAAAAAAGGTTCCGCTTTCCATACTGGAAACGTTGCCGCGTTCTTCATTTTGAAAATTTGAAATTTCCAGAGGGGCACAAGTATTTTCTTATCAAATGTTCAATCGCCGATGAAGATGGTGATTTCAGTAATGAAAAAGGAAATATCATCGAGCTTGCCGGAATGGCTGGTAATCAACTGCCTCACACATTAAGTACCGGGGTGGTCAGTTTCGAAAACCACGAAGATTTTTATACTTCAAAAATAAACAGCGTAATCATTCCTTATTTACAATCGCCTGAAGTGAAAGCGGAAATTGACGACCGTGGGAAGATGGAAGAACATTATCGTGATTACTATGCATTTGGCGATTACAGTACAAAAGATATTATCACACTCGATAAAGTGGGTTATGTGGCCGCTGTTTGTGGAAAACCAAAGTATTTAGCCGGTCAGTTACACCCTGTTTATCCGGAAGTGAGGCAGCACTGGCTTGAATTGGTTCAGTATTGTCTCGACCGCGGAGTTGATGGAATCAACATCAGGACTGCGAACCACACCCAGTCGCCCGAACCCTGGGATTACGGATTTAACGAACCGGTTATGGAAGAAGCTCATGGAAAAACGGATTTTGTAACCATAAGCCATATCAATGGCAACTACTATACCCGCTTTTTACGGGAAGCGCATCAACTGGTTAAAAGCCAAGGGAAGTCGCTGACCATTCATCTCGAAACGGAATTAATCATTCCGGATGACCGGGGCAAAATAAGTTCGCTGCCCTGGAATTTTGAGTGGCAATGGCCAGTTTGGGTAAACGAAATTGCCGACGAACTGGAAATCAGGGGAAGTTATGGATTCAGGCCCTGGAATTTTACCAAGGCCATTGATATTTTTGGCGCAACAACCAAAGCTTCCGGCAAACCCATCGTTTTGCAGGGCGATTTCCACGGAATGAGTTTTGACGGACCGTTTGACAGTGTCGAAGAAGAACTGAAAATTGTAACCAGCAGTTCATTTCTGGATGGTTATGTTTTTTATGAAACAGCCAATATTACACGGGTAACCGATGAGGGGGTACTGGAAGGAAGCCCGGAAGCCACAGAATTATTGAAGCAATATTCATCAGTTAAAAAGTAAAATTTAAATGAGACTACTATTTATATTTTTTGTTTTATGGGTAACACACCCGGTTTTTTCGCAAAGTGAAATGACCGGCAAAGAGGCGCCCGAAAAAAAATGGCCGGATGAGTGCAAAAAAATTGAAATAATTTCAACAGCCGACCAAACGGTGCAACCTGCTTATTTTTACCGGGCAAAATCAACCCAGGCACGTCCTCTTATCGTCCGGTTGCATGCATGGAGCAGTGATTATACAAAGGTAGATGGGGTGGCGCAACAATGTATCGATAACGATTTTAACTATATCAATCCCAATTTCAGGGGGCCAAACAACCGACCGGAGGCCTGTGGCAGTCCCCTGGTTATCCGCGATATTGAAGATGCAATTGATTATGCCATCCGAAATGCCAATGTGGATACTACCAGCATACACATTGTGGGGGGCAGTGGCGGCGGACATGCCACTTTGCTTTGTTATATGAAAATCAGGCGCCGGGTAAAAACGTTTACAGCCTGGGCTTCCATTACCAATCTGGTGGATTATTATTACCAGTGCGCGGGGCGTCGGGAGAAGTATGGGAAATATATGGACGACCTGAGACGTGTGACCTCTGGCCTTCCATCCGATGGATTTGAACCCTGGTTCAACCCGGCTGAAGCGGTAAAACGTTCGCCCGTTTTGATGGACACCCCTGTTGCCCTTCGCGAAAACAGTAAACTTTTTATTTATGCCGGTATTCACGATGGATGTCTGGGGGGCGATGTTCCGTTTACGCACAGCCTGAAATTTTTCAATAAGGTAGTTTCCGATTTCGGTTGTACCGATCCGAAAATACTTTTTTCTTCGGATGAAATGCTGCGCCTAACGGACTGGCAAACCACCGGGGAGCCGGTGAATAAGGAACATCTGGATGTATTGTTACAGCGACAATATCAGGATAAAGTTCAACTTATTCTTTTTGAAGGCGGCCATGAGATGATCCCCGACCGGATTCTGGATGGGGCGAAAGGGAAAATTTCCTTTTGATGGAGAATTCGAGCGGAAGAATCGGGGAAAATGATTTGAACGGCAAGAGCAATTCGTGGCGTATTGAGCCAGAAACCAAAGATGAAAAATTGATATGATGAAAAGAAGACATTTCCTACAGTCGATGGCATTAGCCGGTGGAGCATTGTATGCGCAAAATTTTATAACGGGCTGTGTTTTGAATAATAAAACGAATCTCAAAACCTATCACCTTTCGGTTAGTTCCGGTATCCTGGATAATAATCCCGAAATTTTTGATTTGATTTTGGGCAGCGAAATTACCGATGTCTGGCTCACAGGGTTTATCAACGGTTATTGGTTCTATCCCGACGAACGCATTACGTATTGGAGGGAACGTTTCATTGAAAAAGGGATTTCTGCCCATATTATTCATATCCCATTGGGCCATCCTTTTAATTTGTCATCGTACCAAAGCTCCGGTTCATTGGGCATCGAAGGGGAGATACCCAACATTACGCCGAAACACTGGAAGAAAAAAACGGACATCGATGGGAAAATTTATTCCGGAGTTTCCACTCATACGCCTGTTGTAGAAGAAAATACGGAAGCTATTAAAAAGGCACAATCTTTAGGTTTTAAAAAGTTGTTTTTTGACGATGATTTCAGGCTTGGAAATTATCCCGGAGCGATAGGCGGGTGTTTTTGCCCGGAACATAAACAAGACTTCCTGAACAAATACGGGTATAACGATAATTCGTGGAACGAACTTTTAGAGTCCATTCACCGGCGCGACCATACAGAATTGCTGCATTCGTGGGTAAATTATACCTGCGACGAACTGACTTCGGCCTTTAAAAGGATGCAATCTTCTGTTCCCGAGGTTCAGCTTGGCATCATGGTGATGTATCTGGGGGCCGAAAAATCGGGAATCCGGTTAAGCGATTATAAAGGCTCCATGTTGCGTGTGGGAGAAATGATGTTTGATGACAAAATGTTTGGGACAGTGAAAGGGAAAACCGATGAACTTTTCAGTTCGCTTTTTCACCGGCGTTATGTAACTCCTGAGCTTGCATATAGTGAAACAACTGCTTATCCTCCTGAAAAGCTGTCTGCCCGGAATCTGGCCGCCAAACTGAATGTTTCTTTACTGAGCGATGTACGCAACACGATGTTCATGAGCGGATTGACACCCTATCCCGTCGAATATTGGCCGGTACTTGGGCCAGCCATGAAAAAGAATGCAAAACTTCATGAAAAAATAGCCGGACAGGTTCCCCGCGGGCCTTTGAAACATTACTGGGGCGAAGCAAGCCGCTATGTCGGCGATGATAATCCTTTCAGCCTGTTTCTTGCATCGGGCGTGCCATTCGAAGTAACCGACACCCTGAATTCCGGCGGCTGGACATTTCTGGCAAAGTATGATGCAGAAGCCGTATCTGCCGGAAAATTAAAGGCCGGGGATTCAAATTTAATCCATAACGTCAGGGAGTTGAACGATGAAAAAAGATGGATGTATTTGCCCGAAACGCTGGAGGATATTTTCCGGTTCAAACAAAAAATAGTACCTGAACTTGAAAATGTTCCCTATGTTATGGAAGACCTTCCGGTGGTTTGTGCCTGGTATCCCGGTATAAACTCGGTAATCCTCTGGAATTTGTCAGAAGAATCCAAAAATCTGACTGTCAGATTTAAAAACCAACTGTATCCAATTAAGACAGAAGGTTTAAATGCTGAACTGTTACAACTTAACTCCTGATGACAGATAGTATTGGAATACAAAAATTAAAATAAAAACGATGCAAACGAAAATTATTACCGGATGGATACTGATTGCCTGCTTTTTATTTACGGGCAGTTGTTCCCGGACCAAAGTAGAATCAGGGATTGAACTTCCCGAACGCGGCTTATGCGCCCACCGCGGGGCAATGGAAACCCATCCCGAAAATACCATTCCGGCATTTCGCGCCGCAGTGGAAGCTGGCGCCCACATGATCGAGTTCGACGTGTGGCTGACCAAAGACAACCGGATGGTGGTGATCCACGATTCAAGTGTTAATCGCACCACCAACGGAGAAGGAAAAGTATCGGAACTTACTTTCGGAGAAATCCGGAAACTGGATGCCGGAAGCTGGAAGGCACCTGAATTTGCCGGAGTTCAAATTCCAACTCCGGAAGAAGTGCTGAATGAAATGCCACTCAATGTCTGGCTCAATATTCACATCAAGGGCGAGGGTGAATTGCCTGTAATGATTGCCCGGCTGGTTGAAAAGCAAGGACGGCTGCACCAGGCTTTTCTGTCGTGCAGCGCCGAAGCTGCCCGCCTGGCAAAA
Source organism: uncultured Maribellus sp. (assembly GCA_964533365.1). Classification (GTDB taxonomy): domain Bacteria; phylum Bacteroidota; class Bacteroidia; order Bacteroidales; family Prolixibacteraceae; genus Draconibacterium. Next base: position 5,832 of record CAZHKI010000267.1, read on the forward strand.
GATGCTGTCCCCGGAATAAAAATCTGTAACATGGATCGGCAGGAATCGGCTGAAGAATATGTTGCTGCCACCATCAGC
>CAZHKI010000268.1:0-5903 GCA_964533365.1 uncultured Maribellus sp.
GCCGAGGCCTTTTTTCCGGAAGTAGTACGGGAAAGCGTCGCCGCCCGACGATGAGTAGCCGTTGATGAGCATTACTTTCGGGCCGTCGTGGGCAATTCCCGGGGTTTTCATCGGGGTCAGCCCGTTTCGGTTCCAGTAGCTCAGGGTTTTGCGGTCGAGCAGGTCGGCCATTACATCGGGAATGAACCCACCGCCGTTGTAGCGGTCGTCGATGATGAGCGCTTCCTTGTCGTTATAGGCGTACATTCCCTTGAATAGTTCGCGGTTTCCTTCCACTGCTGTGTTGGGAACGTGGATGTAGCCGATTTTTCCGCCCGACAGTTTATCGACCATAGCACGGCGTTCGAGCACCCAGTTGTGGTAGAGCAGTTCCAGTTCGCTTTTGATGGGTTTGATCACCGACAAGCGCGGCTCACTGGCGCCGGGTTTGGCTGAAACACCGATTTCAACCGGTTTCCCGAACGTGTTTTCAAGAAAAGCATAAGGATTGTCGGCAGTGGTGACTTCGTGGCCGTTGATGCTGACCAGGTAATCGCCTTCCTTTACATCGACTCCCTGTTCGGTGAGCGGCGAGCGCAGCGATTCGTTCCAGTTCTGCCCTTCGTAGATTTTTTCGATTTTGTAATAACCGGCCTTTTCGTCGGCAACCAGCCGGGCGCCCAGCAATCCGCCTTCCACGCGTTTCGGATGGGAAAAATCGCCCCAGTCAACGTATGAGTGGCCGGTGTTCGATTCTGCAATCATTTCGCTCAGGATATAATCAAGGTCGGCACGGTGGCCAACCGAGGGAAGCAGCAGGGCGTAATTTTCCTTCACTGCTTTCCAGTCCACGCCGTGCAGGTTGTTCACGTAGAAATAGTCGCGGAAAATCCGCCAGCCGTCGTTGTAAATCTGTGCCCATTCCTTCACGGGATCGATTTTCATTTCCATGTGGTCGAGGTTCAGTTTCCCGGCGTCGGGTTTTTGTCCGGGGGTGATTTTAGTAATGCCGAAATTGCCGTTGGCCCGGTAGAGCATCGATTTTCCATCGGCAGAAACCAGCGCCTGCGAAGCTTTTTCCATGATGGTTTCCTCTTTTTCGTCGGCGGTGCTGAATTTTTTCAGGTTGCCTTCGCTGAGGTACAAAAGTCCGCCTTCAACCGCCGATACCATCCGGTAATTGCCCGGTTTCAGCGGGAGAGCCACAATACGGTTGTTAATCCCGTCGAAGTCGATGGAAACAGTTACGGTTTCTTCTTTCTTTTCTTCTTTGGGTTCGGCTTTTTTATCCTTTGCTGTTTCTGCTTCGGCTTTCTTTTCTTCCTTCACTGGTTCCACATCGTTTTTATCCTTAAACAGTTTCTCTCCGTTGGCCTTCAGCGCCACGGCATAAATGCGGGTGGCGTTGTTGTAAACGTAGTTGAATTCGAAGCCCGAGAAAGCCAGGTTAAAGTCGCGGTCGGAAAGGAAGAAGATGGTTTTTCCGTCGGTGGAGAACACCGGCGAATAGTCGGTAAAGTTGTTGTCGGTAAGCTGGTAACTTTTCCCTTCGGGGATGTTGTACACCCAAATGGCCGACTGGCTGTTTGTCGCCTGTTTTTCGTAGGCCACCCATTTCGAGTCGGGCGAAAACACGTACGAACGGATTTCATCCTGTGTGCCGCGGTCAACCACGGTTTCGGTTTTTGTTTCGGTGTTGAATAGTTTCAGTTGCAGGGTGCGGTCGGAATAGAGCAGGTATTTGCTGTCGGGCGACCAATCGCTGCCGTACTTCCATGCCGTTGAACCGGTGGTGATTTGTTGGGGTTTGGCGCCTTTTTTATTTTCGAGAAGATAAATTTCGTATTCGCCGGTGGCATCGGAGTAGTAGGCGATGTATTTCCCGTTGGGCGACCAACTGGGGAAAATTTCACGGATTCCCTGGGTTTGGGTGAGGTTTTCGGTGATACCATTTTCGGCCGGCACCGAGAAGATATCGCCGCGGGCATCAAATAGCGCGCGTTTTCCGGTGGGGGAAACGGTAGGCCACCCGGTTGGGATTGTCGAACTGGATGTTGACCGTGATTTTTTCGGTTACACCGGTTTCGAGGTTGGTTTTATAGAGGTAGCCGCCTTTTTCGAACACCAGTTGTCCGTTGCTTCCCGAAGGCCACAGCACATCGAAATCGGTGAAGCTGGTTACCTGCGTCACGTCTTTGGTTTGGGTGTCGTAACTGTAAATATTCAGTTTCAGGTTCCGGTCGGAAGCGAAATAGATTTTATTTTTATACCACACCGGGCACTGGTCGGAACCGGGGAAATCGGTGATTTGTTCCGAACTGTTTTTATCCAGATCATAAACCCAGAGTTCGGTGGCGCGGCCGCCCTTGTAACGTTTCCAGGTGCGGAATTCGCGGTCAACCGGGGTGAAGCAGATTTTTTTTGCGTCGGGCGAGAGTGTGGCAAACCCGCCGTTGACAATGGGCAGCGGTTTTTCCAGTCCGCCGTCAAGGCTCACGATGAAATATTTTCCGTTGCGGTCGCCAAACTCGGTGCGGTTGGCGCGGATGAGGATGTTTTTACTGTCGGGTGTCCAGCCTAAAACCACATTGTCGAACCCGCCGCGCGGCGGCATAACGCCCACTGAGTTGTACCAGGTAAGCTGTTTTGGGCTTCCTCCTTCCGACGGCATGATATACACCTGCCGCGTGCCGGAATATTCGGCTGAAAAGGCGATCCACTTTCCGTCGGGCGAAATTTTGGGGAACAGTTCCATTCCCTCGTGCGAAGTGAGGCGCCGGGCGTCGCCGCCGCCGGAGCCGACAGTCCAAATGTCGCCGGCATACACAAAGGCAACCCGGTTGCCGTTTATATCGGGGAAACGCATCAGCCGCGCATCGTCAAGGGCTTTGCCGCTCAGGGCCGTTCCTGCCAGCAGCAGGAGTACTAAAAATTTACTGAAGTAATGTCTCATTTTTATTCTGTTTTTATACCGTTATGTTATGTCTTTCATTCGGATCCCGGCATGGTGCCGGCTTGTTAAAGGCTTTCTGCCAATCAGCCGGAAATTCTGTATTTCTCCGATTGGTGTTGCTTTTGCCGGGCAAATTACAGGGTGAAGTTACATTTTTCGTTTTAATAAATTATGATTTTTATCTGAAGTCAGTTTCCTGTATTACTTGCCGGAATCTGCCTCTGGATTCCTGAAAACATGGAGAAAAATTATTGCCTTTTTTAAGTTTTAAATCAACGTTCATCCCGTCAGCTATTTTCGTAATGAAATTTTTCAACATCCTGGATTTCTCTTTTCTGTCGGATTCCAGATTAATATTCCCGGCAAATGCCTGAATTTCATTTAACTGTTCCGTCGGAAGCAAGGTGCAGCTGATGCAAAAAAAGCTTTTTGAACGGCCGTCGTCGAATTGCGATACCAGCAGGTTGAGCAGGTTCATCCGTTGATGTTGGTTTTCCAAAAAAAGTGTCATTCCGTTGTCTTTGATAAAACCGAGATTGATCAACACTTTTTGATGCGAAACAAAAGAATCAAATCGGTCAAAACCGGAATCAAATCGTTGGCAGGGGTATTCCCTGCATTCTGAACAGACTTCCAGTCCGTTTTTGATAGAGCAGCACGTCAGGAAACCGCAAGAAGGGTGTTTTTCACGGAAATCCAATCCACCGCATCCCGGACAGCGGGAACTGCCGGTGGTGTGGTATCGTGGACACAAACCACAATCGATACCGCAGCACCCGATGGTTTCGTATTTTTTAAGTTGTTTTGTCATTTTATACAGGTTTTGATGCTATTTAATCTGACGAGTTGTATTTTATTTTGCCTCCCTGATTCCGATATCGTAGAGCAGCGCCGCAAAGTCAACGGTCCGGATTTCATTTTCCGACAGGTTTTCCCGTCGCGCGATACAGCCTGCCAGTGCAAACACTTTCAACGTGTGATTGATGCGGCGTAGATCGGCGCCAAAGCAGCGGATCATTTTTTCGGTTATTCTGTCGTTCATCCTGTTCTTTTCTATCCATGTAAATCGGACATTGAAAATAACCGTTTTCCCTTTTTGCACGGGCGTGGCCGGGTTGTTTTATTTTAGCGACATTTTGTATGCAGCAATTTTTCTGAAATCCTCGGCATCTTCCTTCTGTTTCAGGTCGAGGGTCAGGGGAATGAGTTTCCCGATGGATTTGGCCTGTGAAAATGCTGTTTTGACGGATTCGGCAATATCCAAGTCCATGATTCCGCCGCAGTTTTTTTCGGTGAAATAGAAACTGGTTTTGATGGATTCTTCCCACAGCGAAACCCACGCGACCGTTTTCTTTTTGAACGTGACTTTATACAACCAGGCTTTGCCGTCGTTGTAATATCGCCATTCGCCACTCAGCCCGGTGGACGAAATGATTTCCTGCAACATGGCGTATGCCTGAAAAAGCGTTTCGTCCAATATTTCGCGAAACAGTGCCTCGCCGGGAATTTGTCCGGGATCGCTTAAAAGCTTTTTTGAATTTTGATTTTCCATAACTTGGTTGATTTTTAGGTTTTACAATATACTCAGTATGCTATTATTTTCATTTTTAAATAAGGCAAGATTTGCAGGACTGCGGCGGGGGGATAGTGTCGATGTTATATAAACTGTCAATTGTCATTATCCACTTCTTCTTCAGTTTATCCAATATGCTTTAAAAAGTTAAGTGCATTTTCTCTGTCAGTAATTTTTTGAATTTTTTGGTTTTCCTAATTACGTATGCATCGATAGCAAGAAGGAGAACATTCAAAGTTATCCAATAAATAATGGCCTGTTGTCCGAAGTTCATCCACAAACCATGAAACTCAACCGCCCGCGAACGGGGGAAATCCTTAAAAAATTGCTTTTGCAAAACAAAACATAGGGAGCAGATCCACAGCAGAGAAGGCGCGGAGTCAGTAGTAAAAACAGGATAAAATTTTGTTACAATAAAGATTGCATCTTTTTACCAAAGAACAAACCAACTTAATAAGAAGAATAAGGTTACTGTTTTCTCCTGATCATTACGACTGTATCGATTCCTGCCGGATTTTTGCCGGCATTTTTGAAATCTTCAAATCCGGATTTTTCATAAATCGCCCGGGCGCTTTTCCCTTCCGGAATTTCGGCAGCAAATGTCTGGACAAATATGTCGCCGTTGATTTCCAGTTCCTTAATTGCTTTTTTCACCAGTTCATTTCCGTAGTGGTTTCCCCGGTATTTTTTTGCCACCGCCAGCCAGATTATTTCATTTTCCTGGCGGTTGATGGCGATAATTCCTGCTAACTCACCGTTTTTGTGTTCCAGACCAAAAGCTTCGTTGTTATGAATACAAGCTTTGATTCCTTCCATAAATTCAACAGACCCGACCATCGGGCCAAATAATGGTTCCACTTCTTCAGCCAGTTTCAGCCATGTTGGGATGTCGCTTTCGTTGAGTTGCCGTATCATCATTCGGATTGGATTTAATATTTATTGTTTTCCGTTGTCGGGGAATAATTTCAATTTAGTTCCTCAATGTCGTGAATCATTACAGACTGTTACTTTTTTGTAGCGTAAACCAGGCCACTTTTTTAAAGAATCGTGTTGATTTTCTCCAGGAAAACGCAGATGAGATTTTCGCTGATTTTCTCCCGCCTGAATTCACGATAGCCCTGTTTGTGGTACAGGTACAGGTTTTTATCGCTTTTATGGCCGGTAAATAATTCAAAACGGTCGCACCCGGGAAACTGCCTTTCAATGGCCTGCAACATCATTTTCCCAAATCCCCGGTTTTGCCATTCTTTGCCTACAATCAACCGGCCAATGAAACAGGTTGTGCCGGTCTGGATTCCCCTGACCGATGCTGCCAGTTGTCCATTGACAGTGCCTTTCAGGATGGTCCACGATTTAAAATCTGTTTCCAGCGAAAACAGGTCCTGCGTGAGTGGCGCT
>CAZHKI010000269.1:0-5871 GCA_964533365.1 uncultured Maribellus sp.
ACAGAAGTTTTTTTATTTTTACATCTCCACGAAAAAGAGCAAAAAAACGCAATAGTAAAGGGGCAACTCCTTTTAATCCAACTGCCCCTTTCATGAGCGTAATTCACTTAAATGCAACATTTTGCATTTCGGTTTCTTTCATTGTTAAAATATTTTTACAAAAAAACACTGTTGTCCAGTAGGTAAATTTTGAATAGATTCCTTGCTTCGCGGCGGAATGACGGACTTTTAATGATGTTTGCAGTTGCTGATTGTCATTTCGTATCGCCTGAGGCGAAAGAGAAATCTCAACCTGAAACATTTTAAAAGAAGTTTACCGGACAACAATGATTATTAAACACTTTACGGCTCTGCCGCCATTCCCAATTCTTCTTCCGCTTTGTAAACAGCCTTTTCTTTGGCGCCAACCCTTACCTGCCCGTTCATCAGCATCGGCAACAGCCAGTCGCGAAGGGAAGAGAGGTGTTGGTTTTCTTCCTCGCAAATTGCCATTTTGTTTAGGAATTGGCTGTATAAAGAACTAAATTTTGTTTGCAAAGCTTGTGGTGGCAATATCAATTTTATCCCTTCCAATTGAAATCTACTTAGTTCAACCTGGCCAGTAGAACCGAGTGCAAATTTTTCAATTTCTGTTTGTTTTTCAAGCAAAGAAGCTCCAAAGAAATACTTGTCAACTAATTCAGAATTTGCCCTGACAATAGTGACGTGCGAATCAACCGTCACATAATCTTCAGGTAACCTTTTTACAATTGCCACTCGGCCTAATGTTCCAACACCAGTGGAATTAACCAGAATATCGTGTAATTCAATCCTTTTTGAATCGGCATTCCTATTCGTATTATCATGCCTTCTACTTTCTGAATAAAGGACTGTTTTTTCTCGAATACATTTCTGATTTAGAACACAAACGCCTTCCGTTTCAACATATAATGGAGATATGCCCCTTGAGATTAATGAAGTAAGATTTGATAGACTTTTAACCTCCCATCCCGCCGGAATCTCCCTTTTCAACTGCTCATCCCAAACCATTTTGCCACCGCTGGTTTTGTAGGGTTTACCTTGTTCGGTGGGAAAATCAAACTGCACAAACCAGTAATCGTAAAGCGTTTTGGCCATCGCTTCCAACTCGGCATTAATGCGGTTATTGAGTTCGATTTTGGAATCAAGAACAGAAAGAACGGAGGCGATTTTTTGCTGGGTTGTGATATCAGGAATTGGTAGAACCTGCAATTTTAAAGCCCCTTCATTTACTCGCTTCCTACCTGAAGTTCCTTCCATGCAGCCAATCGCTTTTTTTCTAAACGCTGGGCTTTTAGCCAAATAGAAAATAAAATCACTGATTGTCTTTTCATTATTCCTCAAAACAATGAATTCAGAGGAACCAAATGCAACCTCATTATCCTCTAAAACATCGACTTGAGCTGTCTTCCCATTTTCTAAACAAGGAGTAATTTTCGCAACTAACGTATCACCATTCCTAAACTTTGGTCCAGCACTGTATTCTGCAAACTCAAATCCTTTAATTTTCTTTTCAAAAGGAGTCAACTTTTCCATTGCAATTTTTTTCGCAATTTTTCCCTTTGGTAATCTTTCAGGAGGATTAAACTGAATTACCTTGAAAAGCTCTAAATTTTTCCAATTATTCATATCCCAACCCCTCCAACTGATTCTGAATCTCTGTTTCCAATGCTTTTGATTCAGCAAACAGATTTTTCAGATTCGTTTTGAAACCGCTCATTTTTGTAGAAAATTCTTCCGGTGTAATATCGGTGTATTCAATTTTTACATCGAAATATTGCCCGGCGCTGAATGAGTAATTCTTCTCTTTTATCTGGTCGTAAGTAAGCGCCACTGCAAAATCATCGACGGGTTGCCGGTTGTGAAAGGTGCTTACAATCTGACGAATATCGTCGTTACTTAATTTGGTGCGCTGGTTCCCGTCTTCTTTTACGGTGGTTCCCAGTTTCGAGGCGTCAATCAATACTACTTTGTTCTCGGCATTTTGCTTGTCGAGAAACAGCACCGAAACATTGGTGCCGGTGGTGGCAAAAATATTGCTGGGCATTGAAACCACGCCACGTAGCATTTTTTCAGTAACCAGATGTTCGCGTATTTTCTTTTCAATGCCACTTTGCGCCGTAATAAAACCGGTAGGAACCACCACTGCTGCCTTTCCTTTGGCCGACAGCGAATTGATGATGTGTTGCACGAAGCAGAGGTAAATGCTCATGCTTTCTTTTTTGGCTTTCGGGATGGTGGGTACTCCTGCAAAAAAGCGGGTTTTCTGGTCAACTAATTTTGGTTGTGTATCTGAAAAGTCGAGTTTAAACGGGGGATTGCTCACGATGTAGTCGAACTTTTGCAGCCGTCCTTCGGGTGTTTTGTGGTACGGCGAAACCAGCGTGTCGCCCTGAATGATGTTTGGAATGGAATGCACCAGGTTGTTCAAAATCAGGTTTAACCGCAGCATTTTGCTCGATTTCTGAGAAATATCCTGGCTGAAAATGGTGCAGCGGTCTTCGCCAATGCTATGTGCAATGGCCATCAGCAAAGTACCCGAACCCGCCGAAGGGTCGTAACACGACACGTCTGAAATATCTTCATCTTCTTTCACTAACAGTTGGGCCATAATGGACGCCACCGAATGCGGCGTGAAATATTCGGCATACTTGCCTCCGCCGTCTTTGTTGTAGTCTTTAATCAGGTACTCGAAAATGGTGGAGAAGAAGTCGTATTTCTGCGAAAAAACCTTTTCGAAATTGAAGTTCACCAGGCGCGAAACCAGCGCACGGGCAAACTCATCGCGTTTCATGCTGTCGGGGATGTGAATGGTAATGTTTTCGAAAAGGGTGAGCTTGGTTTCGCTCTCGGTTTTCATCGAGAAAATTTCAGCATTGAAATTGGCAATGTCCACCATGGTTGCATCAAAAAGAGTCGAGAAATCGCCTTTGTGCTGCTGGTTGTATAGGTTGCTGATGAAATGCTCGCGCTTGAGTTTCGGACTGTCGGCAGGCAAAAACGAAAGCAAATCGTTGTACTCTTCCCCGGTAAAATCTTTCAGCGCATCTTCCCATTTGTCGGTCGATTTCACCCGTTTCCGGTAATCCGGTTCTTCCACATGCTGCACTTCGTAGCCGAATTTGTCGTTCAGGAATTTATAGAGAAATATCTGGGTTATAATCTTGTACTCGTTGCCATCGTTGCCCAAACCATACGAGGCGCAGGTGGCTTTGAGGTCATCAATCAGTTTTTTAGTTTGAATTTCAATTGCAGAAGTCGTCATGTATTTTGTAAATATTTTAAATAAGGTAATAAGGTTTTGTTTCCGGGCACATTAAAATTCTACTAAGGTTAGATGCTGAAGATAAGGTTTCAAAACCTTATTTGAAAACCTAAACCTTAGTAGCAGAAATTTCATCCACAAATCATAAAACCTTATTAATTGGTTGTTTTTCAATTGCTATCTATTCAATTTTTTAATCGTAATCATGTCATTAAAACATTGTTTTTTCTAATTGTGCTGTAGGCACCAAATATGGGTAGAAAATAGGATTACACCTACATGATTTTGTCCCGGATGGGACAATATTTTCCTGCTGCTTTATTTGCTACCCACATTAAATCCCTGACGGGATAAAATCATTATTCAAAACAGGCTCTTACAAAAAAGAACGAGCAAACACAGAATGGATTAAGCCAAACCAGCATTTATTCCCGGAGGTTCGGCTGCCATATCGAGTTTCATTCCGGGCAGCATATACTCGTGTCCCATTTGCTGATTATGGTATTGCTGCAGGTATTCATTCGCAATCTGTGCTGTTATAAACTGTTTTTCTTCCAGGGTGGCTTTAATGTTCAGATTCGACAAGCTGAGGCTAATCAACTGTAACACGGTTTGTTCAAAAAACGGGTCGTTACGAAGCACACCGCTGTTAAGTAATACTTTTTCATCCACCTTTTGTTTGATGGTATTCAGGTTTTCGCAAACTTCCGTTTCACGTTTCGAAATCAATCCACGCTGAACCACCCGTTTATGAGCGCGGGCAAATTTTTCGTCGTTGTTGTACATTTGCTTCAACTGGTTATTCCTGCGGTTTATTTCACGTATTTTTTCCATGACACTGTCCATGTAACCAATGCGTTCGCGGGCTTCGGCAACAGTAGCCGGTTCAATGTTTTTATCCTTGAAATAGTCGCGGAAAACTTTTGCCAAAGAAATAAAATCTTCGGCGGATTGGTCAAAGTTTTTATTGAATTCGCCCCAGGTACGTTGCCATGTTTCGGTATAATCGTCGCTGAGCATCCGCAATTCTTCTTCCTTTACCTTTGTAAACGAGAAAGTGATGGTTGCCATGGCTTCGTTAATAATTCCGTTGATGGCTTCCTGGTTTTGAAGCGAACCTTTAAGGTTCACGGTATCGAGCCGGTGCGAAACTTCGCCAAACAGTTCATTCACTTTAACAATGGCTAACCTGGCAAACTGTTCCTTTAGTTCAGCATCGCCAAAAGTACGGACTACATTGGCCAGACTTTTTGCCTGTTCGAGTGACTTCTTGATTTTCAACAGGTTTTCCCGGTCATCAATCTCATTCATTTGCCGCGAAAACTCTTCGGCATTCGTGCAATTATAGCCAAACAAGATTTCCTTGATGTCCTTCATTTGTTCTATAATTTCCTCGTTGCTTTCGAATAAGCCGGAATAAGTTTCCATATTTTCCTCGCCAACTTCCTTCTTCAGTTCTTTCAGATAAGCTTCGTTGGTTGCATCAAAAGCCTCTTTGATATCGGCAAAATCGACGATATAGCCGTATTTGAAATTTTTGTACGGACGATTCACCCGCGTAAGCGCCTGTAAAAGGTTGTGGTCTTTCAGCGTTCGGCCCAGATACAGCTTTTTCAGGCGTGGCGCATCAAAACCAGTCAGGAGCATATTATTCACAATCAGTATATCAACAGAAGATTTTTTCTTGAAATCATCGATGAACCCTTTACGTGTTTCTTTGTCGTCTTCGTCGTGCAGAATCAATGCACCTATTAGCTTGTGCTGGTCTTTTTTCTCGTTGAAAATTTTAAACATCTCCCTGGCCTGTGGGTTCGAGTCACAAACAATCATTCCGGCAATGGACGGATCGCCAAAATAAACCCGGCTTTTAATCAAATCGGCGGTGATGTAATTCAGCAAAGCTTCCACATAACGCGGGTCGGCAATAATGCGCTCTTTTTTAATGTCGCTGCGTTTCAACTGCACTTCTTCCAAAACCTTCTCAATCTCCATCCGGTAATTGCTTTCGATGTCCTCCCGCATCAGTTTCAGCGTGTAACCATCAGCAATCGATTGGTTGTAGTAATAGGTGTCGATGTAATCACCGAATACTTTGCAGGAGTTTTTTTCTTCTCCAATTAAAGGCGTACCGGTTAAAGCTATTTTGATGGAATTGGGGTCAGAATCGAACAAATTGGCGAGGAAACAACCATCTGGTTTATAGCCCCGGTGCGCTTCGTCAAGAAAATAGATTCGCTGGAGATTGATGGCATATTCATTCATTTTTACCTTGTGCTGATCTTCCTTAAACTTCTGAATGTTGACCACGGTAATTTCCAGTTTTCCCTGTTGGTTGAAGATGGAAGTCTGCGAGCGAAACTGTTTCATTAATTCATCCCGGTCGTTTACCGTGTTCACCGTTAGTCCGCGTTCTTCAAATTCAATTTTAGCCTGAGTTAGTAGGTCAATCCTATCCACAATAAAGTAAAACTTGGGAACAACCGGATTGGTTAGTGAGGCGTAATAATCAGTCAGATGTTTAACATTGTAAAAGGCTAACGCGGTTTTCCCACTGCCTTGTGTGTGCCAGATAATGCCGGATTTCACCC